>JAKJDB010000007.1 GCA_022706175.1 Candidatus Zhuqueibacterota bacterium
CGCCGATGTTGCCGCTCGAGCTGAACCCCAATCCGCCCACCAGCTGAGCGCACAGATCAGAGATGATATCTCCGAACATGTTGCTGGTCACCAACACGCCGTAATCCTGCGGATTCTTGATCAGCCACATGCACATGGCATCGATGTTCGCCTCCCACAAGGGGATGCCCGGAAAATCGCGGCTGATCTTGCGCGCCTCGCGGACAAACAGACCGCTGGTTTCGCGTATCACATTGGGCTTTTCCACCACGGTGACGCTTTTATAACCGTGCTGCTGCGCATATTCGAAAGCCTTGCGCACAATATGCCGGCTGGCCTGTTGAGTGATGATGCGCAGCGAAACCGCCACTTCATCGCCGGCGGCCTGGTCGAAGCGCTTCATCTTGGGTTGATGTTTGCATAACACCTCGCGCACCTCGTCCGGCAGAGGATAAAACTCGATGCCGCTGTACAGGTCCTCGGTGTTTTCCCGGAAAACCACCAGATCGATATCATCGCGATAGTTCAACGGATTGCCGGCATACGCCTTACACGGCCGTAGGTTGGTGGCCAGGTTGAATTCCTGGCGCAGCCGTACGATCGGACTGCTGTACACCAATCCCTTGTTGCGCAACGCAGGGGCTAATTCAGCCTCCGCCTCTTCCTTGGGTTTGGAGGTGATGGCGCCGAACAGACAGCAATCGGTTTTTTTCAGCAGCTCGATCGTGCGCTTGGGCAGGGGATCGCCTTCCCGGCACCAGAATTCCCAGCCGATGTCGCCGGGAAGATACTCTGCATTCAGCTCGAGTTTGTCCAGCACAATTCGGCAGGCCTCCATGACATCCCTGCCGATACCATCGCCCGGCAGCACGGCAATACGGTACTTGGCCATCATCGATTCCTTTCCATCAGGGCGGAATATAATTATTTTAGCTATTTACAAGGATTTATTCAAGTAAAATGTAGCCTAGAGGTCAAAGGTGATCGAAAACTGATGAGTGGTGCCAAGCCCCTGTTTGAACGGTACATAAGCATAGTCCATGACCAACGAATTCAGCGCCAGGCCGAACCCCATGCTCAGGTCGCGATTGCTGTGATTGGAAGCATAGCCTGCGCGCATGGCCAGCATGGCCAACGGCCAGATCTCCACGCCTGCGTTCACATAGCCGTCTTTGTCAAACACCTGTACATAATCCGCAGCCAACAGCAGTCGCAATGCGCCCTCTGCCAGCGGGAGGGTGTAGCCGGCGCCGATGCGCATGGTTTCCGGCAGATTCAGTTTTTCCCGGTACAGCGTGGAGGTGGAACCCAGGTTCTGCACCGTTGCGCCCAGTCTCAGCCCTGACAAGGGGGTCTGAACCTGAGCGCCGAAATCCACGCTATATCCGTTTGCGCTTTCGGTGTAGATCTTTTCATACAGCCAGCGAAGGTTCATACCGAGCGAAAGCTGTTCACTCAACGGACGTGCCAGAGTGATGCCCAGGGCAACGGTGTGGCTGGAGAAAGTGGATGACGGCTCCTCCGAGGCGATGGTGCGTTGTTCGATGTCATCCACGCTGGTCAACAGCGCGTGAACACCCCAACTCCAACGCCGGTTCGAGGCGGCCACAGCCAACGCCTCGTGGCGGACGCCCTGAATCCACGCGTTATGCGTTACATGCAACTGGCGTTGGTGAAGCCAGGCCAACCCGGCCGGATTCCAAAACGGCGATGCGGCATCACGAGTCACGGCCGTGGCGGCCTCGGCCATCGCGGTGGCACGGCTGCTGCTGCCGATCTGCAGTGCGCTCAGTCCGCTGCCGGACTGAGCGGATGACACCGAGGCGAGCGCTAAAAGAACGCCAAAGGCGTTGCGATACATGGTCCGGTTCATAAACCCATCCCTTGATTAAAAATCAAATCCCCAGGTGAACAGATGATCTGCGCCGGGCTCTTCATCCGGAAACAGATAGGCGTAATTCAACGTGGTGCGGCGATGAAACAGCTCAGTGCCGAATAAAAGACCGAAACAGGGCCGGCCGTCATCCAGTCCCAGCTGAAGAGCGCCCAGCTCCTGATAAGAAAATTCCATGCCCATATGATAGCGCGGATTCTGTTCCTTGCTGTCCTCCAACTCGGCGACGAGCAACAGCCACTTCTGCGGAATGCGATAAGCGGCGGCGAAGCGCAGAACGTGTGGAAAGTGATAGGTTGTGCTGGTGCCTCTCTCCCACAGTTTGTCGGTGTTCCAGGTGTATTTGGAATTGATGTCGCGTGCAACCACGGCCAACGACAGATCCGTAAACGGCGAGTAATAAGCGCCCACGTCCATGCCGAAGCCCAGAGAGGAGACGGCCGAATTGTCATTGGCGATGCCGGGCATGCGGTTGTAGAGCACTTTGGCGGACACGCCGATGGATACCCGGCTCATGGGCGCCAGAGCGAAGGAAAAATAAAACGCATCTTCCGAATTGGAAAAAGTGCCGATGGGATTGCCGGACAGATCGCGTCCGTCTATATTGTTCACTCCTGCGCGCAGCCAGGCCAGACCAAACCCCGCCTTGATCGGCCCACGGCTGTCCGGGCTCTGCGGCGGCTGCAGCGGCATGGAAAAACCGACATAGCTGGTATAGCGATCCAGCGTGCGATGGCCATAAGACAACGTGGCCTGCCGCTGCTCCAGATGCGGTAACAGTGCGGGATTGTAAATGCCGGCGACGGCGCCCTGAGGAACGGCGGAATACGCATCGCCCAGCGCCTGCGCCCGGCTGCCGATGCCCATGCGCAAAAAAGCGCCGGCATAGCCGCCGTCGCCGTCCCGTGCCAAACCCATCGACCACCCGGTCAGTATCATCACATAAAGAATCGTCTTTTTCATGCGCGCTCACTCGTTAAAGGAATTCGAACAGCGAGAGTCACGGATCGCCGGCGATCACGACCGCAGGGAAAGCGAACCCTCAATTCACCACCATCACCTTGCCCCAGTGCGCACCGTCGTTCTCCAGATCGATGCGGTAAAAGTAAACGCCGTTGGCCACCGCATCGCCGTAATCGTTGCGGCCGTTCCACACATCGCTGTAATCCGCCGGACCGTGACGAAAGGCGTCCCGACAGACGGTGGCCACCAGGTCCATGGCATAATCGAACACCTGAATGGTCACCCGCGTATCCGTCAGCGTGTTGTACTGAAAACGAACATGGCCGTCGCCGCCCAGCTGGTTGTGCCGAGTGGGCGAAAAGGGATTGGGATAGGCATAGGTGCGCGGCTGCCCCACTGCGCCCGTGGGCTGAAAGGCGCGAAAGATCTTCCAGCTGTAGCCGTTGTCGTTGGTGCGCGCCAGTCCGTCGGTGGTGCCGACCCAGAGCACTCCGTCCCTGCCCCAGGCAGAGTCGGTCTCCGAGTCGTAGACCCGATTGCTGCTCTCCGCATCCTTGATGGCGGGGAACAGATACCAGGCGGCGCCATAGTCCGTGGATTTGAACAATCCACTGTTGCAGGCCACATACACCACGCTGCCGTCAAAGGCAAAATTATGCGCCTGCTCATCTCTGAGCATGGTCTGCCAGGAAAGCCCGCCGTTCTCCGATTTGGAAACAGCATAAAACTCGTCGTCGCCTTCCGCTTTCCAGGAGGCGGCCCAGATGATGCTCTTTGCAGCGGTTTTTTGAAAAGCCAGAGCCGTGACAAAATTGCCGGAGATCGGCTCCTTCTGATTGGTGTGATTAAAATTCACCCAGGTTCGGCCGTTGTCCAGCGATTTGTTAACGCCCTCTGCCGTGCCCACGTACAAAGCCCCGTCGCCGACCGTCAGGCTGAACGCCCGATGGTTCAATCGATTGCTCGGATTGAAAACGAACGTGTCGGGCGGCGCGACCTGCCAGGTTCTGCATCCGTCTTTTGATTGGATCAGGCCGCCGCCAAAACAGGCGATCCAGACCACACCATCCACCACCTCCACATCATAAGCCAGATTCTGCACCGGCGTTACGCCGGGCTGGGGAAAGTGCGTCCAGCTGTCGCCGCCGTCCAGGCTGACGCTCAGCCCCGTGCCCTTGGACAGATACTGATCAGATACCGCGGTCAGAGTGTCGGTCGCTGTGGCCACCAGGATGGTGTCGCCCTGCACATAAAGGCCGCTGACCGACCCATGGCCCAGACCCTGTGCCGGCAGAAACGTTTCAAACGTTTCACCCCCATCCACTGTGCGCGACAACCCGTGGCCGGTGCCGAACCAGAGAACGCCCTTGGCCTCCTTGATGTCGGAGATTCCGTTGCCGGCCAATCCTTTTTGCAGCGAGGCCGTTTCACCCAGGCGATAGGTTTTCATCAACCGGTTCTGCGCCAGCCCGGCTGTGGTCAGCAACAAAAGCAGGAGAAATTTTTTCATCAATCGGTTCCGCTTCGGATTTGGTTCAGCAACGAACTATCAATCACCTATCAACGTCACTTTATAAAAAACTTCCACGCTCTGGTTCCCCACCAGATCCTCGGCCTGGAATCCCAGCGTGTACTCTCCCAACAGATTGCCGCTGTCAAAAACGCCGCGAATCGAGTACACGCCGTCATTGGCCGTGACATCGCCGCGATAGCCATAGTCCCATTTGGACAGATCGAAGGCAAGGCCGTTGTCATACATCTGATAAGGGCTGGCCGAGGGATAGCTGTTGTCCGGCTTTTTCCACGAGAGCCTGACCCACTTGATGTCTCCGGCGCCCTGCGGATCGCTGATCCGGGCTTCGATCAAAAACGTCACGGTGCCGGACGCCGGTCGGTTCACCTGCTGAGCCATGGTGACCTTGACGATGGCCGGGGCACTGTTGTTGATCACCATTTTTTTACTCACCATGGCGCTGCTCAAACCTGCCTTGTCCAGTGCATGAAAACGGAGATCATACTCACCCTGCTTGCCGCTAGCGTAGGTGCTGTCCATTTGCAGCGCGCACATGCCGTCTCCGGCGATCAGGTCGCCGCCGGCGCCGTTGTCGTACAGCGTATCGCTGAAAAGAACGGCGCCGTTCTGAAATCCAGACATCAGGACACAGAGAATATCATCCAGCCCGGTGGAATCGGCCACTGTTGCCGTGATGGTCTTGAAACCGTTGAAACCGCTCGGCAGAGCATCCGGGCAGACCAGGGAGGTGATTTCAGGCGGATGCACATCCATGGACTGAACGGGAATTTTGAGTGAAGAGACAGACCTGCCTGGAATGGAAAACTCAAAGATCAGCTTGCCCGGCCCCACACCGGCAGACGGCCAGAGCAGCTGCCCGGTGTACACGCCGTCAAACGCGATCACATCGCCGGCGCCCGGATGCGCCTTATCGCCGTCGTCATACAGATTCACCGTCATCAGTTTGGTCATCGTGGTTTCTGAAAGAATGTCCAGGGCGACCGAGGCGATATCGCCGGCTGAAGCGCCGTTCACCGCCACCGCCAGCACATAACGTCTGCCCGGATTGATGACAGACGGGACGCTCTTGCTGACCAGCTCCAGATCCGTTGAAACGAAAGAATTGACCATCATCTTTCGTTCCAGGCATCCGGCCAGTAAAAGCGGCAAGAGTGCCAGCCCAATTTTTTTTCTCATATCGATCATACTTTCATGCCGTTCGAAGTTCACTTGAATGGCTTATTATAACACCATTGTTTCCAAATACTTTAATAATTCAGCGTGCGATTCTAGTATAACGTCGGCCTGAAGCAAATGTTCCCTAGCCAGGGTGGTGGTCAGAGCGATGCAAAACATGCCGGCGCTCTTGGCCGCTTCGATGCCAAAGGGCGCGTTTTCCACAACCACACAAAATTCCGGCGCTACGCCCAGGCGGTCAGCGGCCACCAGAAACGGATCCGGCCAGGGCTTGCCGCGGGTGTAATCCCCCTGCTTGATCACGACCTGAAAACGCTGCAGCAAGGCCGAATCGATCACATGCTGGACGTTCGCCAGGGTAGTGCCCGTGGCGACAGCACGTACCAGGTGATGGCGGTCGCACAGGTCCAGAATGGACGCGATTTCAGGATAGGGTTTGCTGTCGCAGATCTGTAAAAAGATCTCGTTCCTTTCCGCCATATACTGCTTGGCGGTCTCATCATCCAACTCGACGCCGTGGCGGCGCGCCATGGCCTGAACGATGCGAAAAGCCGGAGAGCCCTCATGCAGGCGCATCACCTGCTCATCGGCGACCAGGCCGCGTGGCTGCAGCACGCGCTGCCAGGCCTCGTAATGAAATGGAATCGTATACGCCAGAACTCCGTCGAAATCAAAAATAATCGCTTTGATCAATCCACTTCCTCCAGCCGGGCGGTAAAATGGCGCAAGAGCGGCGCCTGATGAACGATGCGCAATCCTTTGATGGCCTCGTGGTTTCTATATAGTTCGATGATCGATTCGGCGACATACTGCATATGCATGGACGTGTAGACTCGGCGGGGGATGGCCAGCCGGACCAGTTCGAGATCGGGAAAGTTTTCCCGGCCCGACTGCGGATCCCTTGCGCCGAACATGAGGCCGCCGATCTCGGTCGCGCGAATGCCGGCCTCCCGGTACAGGGCGCAGGTGAGCGCCTGTCCCGGAAACTGTTCGCGCGGCAAATGGGGCAAAAACTTTTTCGCGTTTAGAAACACCGCGTGTCCGCCGAAGGGTTTCACCATCGGGATGCCGGCCTGATCGAGCAGGTCGCCCAGATAGTGAACCTGGCCGACCCGATGGGCCAGATACTCTTCGTCCACTCCTTCTTGCAGACCGCGGGCGATGGCCTCGAGATCGCGGCCGGCCAAACCGCCGTAGGTCGGAAAACCTTCCAGCAGTATGAGCAGATTGGCGCACTGTTCCGCCCAGGCATCGTTGTTCAGGGCGAGAAATCCGCCGATGTTGACCAGTCCGTCCTTCTTGGCGCTCATGGTGCAGCCGTCGGCCAGACTGAACAGTTCGCGGCTGATCTCTTGAACGGCGCGGCCGCTGTAGCCGGGTTCCCGCTGTTGAATGAAATAACAATTCTCCGCGAACCGGCAGGCATCGATGAAAAAAGGCCGTTGATATTTTTTGGCGATGGCGCTGACGCAGCGGATGTTCTCCATGGAGACCGGTTGGCCGCCGACGCTGTTGTTGGTGATGGTCATCATGATCAACGGGACGTTAGCGCCCTTTTGTTGCAGCAACCGTTCCAATTTCTCCGTATCCATGTTCCCCTTGAACGGGTGCTCCCGCTCAGGATCATGCGCCGCCTCGATGACCAGATCCATCGGCACACCCTGACGGTGCAGCACGTTGGCGCGTGTGGTGTCAAAATGCGTGTTGTTGGGCACCACATCGCCCGGCCGTACAGCCACGGAGAACAGCAGATGCTCAGCCGAACGCCCCTGATGCGTAGGAAGGACGTTTTTAAAGCCGAAGATCGATCGAACCGATTCGGCAAAATGGTAATAATTTTTGCTGCCGGCGTAGGACTCGTCGCCCAGCATGATCCCGGCCCATTGGTTATCGCTCATGGCCGAGGTGCCGCTGTCGGTGAGCAAATCCACATAGATGCTTTCGGCGGGCAGACGAAAAACATTAAAGCCGGCTTCCCGGATCAACCGGTCGCGCTGCGCACGCGTGGTTTTCCGGACAGGCTCGACGACCTTGATGCGAAAAGGTTCTGCGGGAAAGCGCATGGGACCTCTGCTTTGAATATATGGCGGCCCGAAGCGGCGCCGTAGGCTGCAAACAGCGTCCGGGCGACGGGCAGATCAATTTCAGCGGCCGCTATTTCAACGGCTCAAAATTCATAAAATCGGCGTGATGGACGATGATGCTTTCCGGAGTGCGATAGCCGCTGTCGCCCTCTTTGGCGTGCGTAGCGATGATATGGACCACGGCGTCGGGCAGCTCGTGGCCGGCCGCCAGAGCGGCGCCGCTGAAGGGATGACGCAACAGCCGGCCGTTTTCGCTCTTGACGAAGCGGCCGTCCGCCACCTGGTATTCCAGTAACTTGCCGATATCGTGCAGCAGGCCGCCGCTCACCACCCAATCCAGATTCAGCACCGGGCCGCGCGGGTACTGCTCATTAAAGATTTTTGCCGCCGCTGCGGCCATCTGCGTCACACTGCGGACATGAGTGCGGAACGAGACCGGACAATCGCTGATGAGCAGGGTGAACGGCAGCCGATCGAGATCTTCCAGACTCCAGCCGCCCCGGTTCATGGCGTCCAGCCAGCAGTGGACCGTCTTTTGCCGCAGCCCCTGCTCCTGAATCCAGTCGAATTCAGGGATCAGGGAACGCAATTTTTTCTCCTGCATCATGCAGAACCTCACTTGCCGATCAACTGCGATTTAAAATGGATGACCGCGCGGTCAATGCCGACCAACAGGCTGCGGCTGATGATCGCCCGGCCGACGTTGCACTCTTCGATGATGTCGATGCTGCCGATTTCGCGGATGTTTTGATAGGACAGCCCGCGTCCGGCCGAGACGCCCATGCCGAGTTTGTGCGCCGCCAGCGCCACGGAGCGGATGCGCTCTACCTGTTCGGTCATGGTGCCCAGATCCTCGACCAGCGAAAAGGGAAACGTGTTGATCTGCACATAATCCATACCGGCGCGCGCCGCGGCCCGCACCTGGTTGTTCTCCGGCGCGATCAACGCGTTGACGACGATATTGTTGGCGCGCAACGTGGCGGCCACCTCCTCGATGTATTCGAGGTTGGCGTCCACATCCAAGGACGCGGACTCATCCTCCACCGCCGGCAGCAGCGTGACCATGTCGGGCAGCGTGCGGATGGCCTTTTTCACCATCTCGTCTTCCAGCGGGATAGCCAGGTTGAGATGGGTTTTCACGACCTCCTTGAGCACATGCAGATCGCGGTCGCTGATATCCGAACGATTGGGCGCCCAACACACCACAATGCCGTCGATGCCGGCGATCTCTGCGGCCATGGCCACATTGACCGGGTCCGGCTCCCGTTTTCTATTGAGCTGGCGCAGTTGCGCCACCTGATTGATGCACAAACATAATCTGGCCATACCGCTTCCTCTCCTGATTGAAAGCCCCAGACGCCGGATTCAGCGTTTACCGCCGGCGCCGTTTCCGCTGAGCGGCTGCTCGCCGCCCTCCCTATGGTATCACATCGGTGACGGAGACAAACTCGATGCCCCGTGTCTGCAGCCGCGGCATCATCTCCTGCAGAATCCGCAGCGTCCGTTTGCGCAAATGGCCGATGGCGACCACATGACCGTTGGCCACCGCCAGATCGGCCATTTTAGTCAACTGGCTGCGAATGAAATCCGAATTATCCTCGGCATCGATGAACACCTGATTCACCGCCACCGGCACGCGCAGCGATCGGGCCGCCTCCACCGCCACGCTGGCGCTGTTGGTCCGGCTGTCGATAAAAATCTTGTTCTGCCGCTTCAATTCCTCCAGCACGATTTTCATCACCGCCTTGTCCGCCGTCACTTTGGAGCCCTGATGGTTGTTCATGCCCACGGCCGCGGGCAGTTGGGCGAAGGCGCTGCGCACGCGCAGCCGGATCGTTCCCGGATCGTGGCGGGAAAGGATGGTGAATCCATCGTCCGCGTATTTGCCCTCCGCCGGCTCCATCGGCATATGCACCAGAATGGTGCGGTTGGCCAGCGC
Organism: Candidatus Zhuqueibacterota bacterium; assembly: GCA_022706175.1. The sequence goes on from JAKJDB010000007.1 coordinate 9,570, forward strand.
CGCCTCGCGCGCCACCCGTTTGCTCTCGTCCAAGCCAGGAATGATGGAGATGGTCACAGGAAAGCCCAGCAGGAGAAATTCCTTCACCAGGCTGTTGTAGGAATAGCCAAAATCATCGATGACGATGGCCGCCTTGCCTGACACGGTTTTCAATCCGCTGCGCCGCCACAAAGTGATCCGGCGGGCCAGCTTGTCATCCACCAGCAGCTCTGCATCGATCCGGCTTCTCGCTCGGTCATCCTTGATGTGTTCCAGTCGTGCATCTACCTTGTCCAGCCGGTTGCGCAGCTCTGCAAGAAAATCGAACACCGGCAGCTCTTTGGGCACGGTGGCGGAATAGGTGTTGCCCGAGTCGCGAATCAGATTTTCGCGAATATGAAATTCGCCGAGCAGACGAGTCAGAACCTCCACCGCGGCCGCTGCGTCCTCAGGGTCTGCCTCGACAACCGCCGGTCGCGTCGCCGGGGGCGTCGGTGTTTCCGATCGGGTCGTCTCTTCAACCGGCGGCGGCAGTTCGGCGGAACGCCAGGTCACAATGCGAATCGTACCCAGAACCAGGGCCGAGATCGACAGAACGATGATCCACATCGTCAGACGGTCAACAGGCCATTCCGGCAGCCTTATTTTCATACGCAGGTTCGCACACTCCTGTCTCTCAGTTGCCGAACGCCGCCCGCACCGCACTCCAGGTCGGTTGACTGGCGGTGGCGTAATCGGTCCAGCGATGGATGTACCACATGTTTTCAATAGAACGAATCAGGCGAAACTCGATCTGCCCGCGGGTTTTCACCAGACCCACAGTCGCCTGACGTTGATGCCGCAGGGTGAGCTCATACTCTTGCAGCAGAATCACCGAATCCTGATACACACTCTCGCGCAAAGAGGTCAACATCAATTGACTGGTGGAATCTTTCGGCAGATAGAGCAGCAGTTGATTCAAATAGATGCGCTCTTGCTCATATCCCCAGTTTCTGAAAACGCCGGGATTCGCGGCGTTGACCGACTGTTCCGGAATAAAGAGGAACCGGCGGCCGGCCTTGCCGGTATCCGCCAGACAACGCAGATAGTTCTGCGCGTTTTTCTCCGCGATCGCATTGCGCAGGTTGACCATCACGTAACTGGACGACGTGGGTTGGATCCAGCTGGATTGCTGGTTGATCGGCGGCTCCGGATCACGGGTGGCGAACGGCGATCGGCAGGCCAGCGCCGGCAGCATCACCCACCCCAACCACCCGAGTCCTTTTGCACAACAGGTCACGACAGATCCTTCCCCTTGCGATGCGGATTCAGGTTTCGAAATCGTTTTTGTAATACAACAGGGAATTGGGCCGCACCGGACACTCCTCGGCGATCAACAATCGGCCCAGGCGCCCCTGATAACGCAATTCGAACAGACGCGGAACCAGCTTGTCGCGCAATTCGGTCAACGAGACCGGATTGACATAGATCTTGGTGCCGCCTTCAAATCCGGCGGCGATGTTGACGCGCCATTTGATGAGTATATGCCAGGGGATGGGAATGGTGGAATCGAACGGCCGGCAATACCACTCCTCGTTGCAGGAGATGTTCGCACCTGAGGCCACGTGCACCGCATGCACCACATCGCTGAACCCGCGCAGCTCCTCTTCCGTGTGATTGCAGGGACGGCAGTGGATGCTTTTGGAATAGATGGCGATGCTGGGGTGGCGATGGCCCAGATCGACAAACGCCACCGCGTGATCGTTTTCACACAGCACATAGTTGTTGTAAGCGGCGTAATTGGCCGCATACTCGTTGTACATGTTCGGATTGCGATAGGCCATATTCAACTCGCCCTCCAGCGACACGCCCCATTCATCCAGGCCGCACAGCTGTTTGTGCAGATGATCGAAGGAAGCGCCCGCCTCCTTGAGCCAGTTCTGATACACGGCGATGTAACGGACATAGCGGTTGTTGGCTTGAATGTCGGACATGGCGGCGAGGGTGAAACGGAAATAATCGAAATGCTCATCCGGAGTCAATTCGCCGGAGGAACATAACTGGGAGTCCCACTCGGCGCCGGGCCGGTAATGCCGGCTGGGAATCACCAGCTCATGACAGCCGCCGAAAAAGGCGTCGGTCAGATCAAACTTGCGCTCCCGGGGAAACCGCTGGATCTCCTCTTCGCTTAATCCGGAATATTTCAGCTTTAAATCAACGACGGAAAGAGCGTGTGCGCGCCCGCGGTCCGTGGACAAGTACCGTTCTTTCCAGGAACGGTTTGTGTCCGACAGCCGGTAATTGAAATTTTTCTTCCAATAGTCGATGGTGACGATTTCAAAAAGATTGGCGATGCGACGGAACAGCGCCCCCTCGGCCAATCCCTCCTCAGCCGGCAGCCGGTCACGAATCAACCGCCCGCCCTCGGCAAGGACCATACGGGATTTTTCCGGCGGCGTGTTGCTGTGCCGTGCAGGACAAAAGTTGCAGTAATCCTCAGGCTGACGGATCTCGATCCGCTGCGCCGTGGAGGGAACGCCGGTAAAGATAGGACGGCTCTTGCGGCCGGGGATAAACCAAACCTCCGTGCCGGTGAACGGATTGACGTGCTTCTCCGTTCCGTCCGGCATCACTCTCACCATGGTTCTATCAATGCGATCCATAGGGCGCCGATCCGGTCACTGGGTGATGAACTGCTGGACAAAGTAACGGGCGCTGAGCGGCTCACCGGTGGCCCTGGCGATCATCTCATCCCAACGATAGCGGCTCGCCGGCATAAAGACCCGGTTCCTCAGCGTATCGCCGAGCGCCGCGCAGCCGACGGCACTCCACGCACCGCCCGCAGGCGTCGGCAGCGTCTTCTTCACATATTCGGTGAGTTGAGAGGCAAACAGCTCGCCCAACAAATAGTTGTGATAATAGCACGGCGCAATGGTAAAGTGGATCTTGGCCGCCCAATCCGGCTCGTGACGGTCCTTCGGCGAATGAATCATCTGATATTTTTCCACCAGCTGCCACCACAACCGATTCAGATCCTGATCCGGATTGGCGTACAGTTCTTTTTCAAAGTAATACATCACCATGGCCCAACGGGCAAAGATCAACTGCTTGGCGGCCATGGAGGAGGCGGAGGGCGTCTTGATCTTTTCATATTCAGCCGGAGGCAGATTCAGCATGTCCCGCATCCACTCGGCCTGACGGCTGAAACGGCCGAAAAACATGGCGATCGCCTCTGTGGTGAACGCGTGGGCGGGCTGGCGCAGCAGATAGGGCAGCGATGGATCGTGACAGCGATCATAGGTCGCATGCCCCAATTCATGCAACAGGGTCTCCATCCAACGCTCGTTGTTCTGCAGATTGCACAGAATGCGCACATCGCCGCAGCGGTCGATGTCCGTGCTGAAGGCGTGCGGATTTTTGCCGTCGCGTTCGTAGAGATCGCTGTTGGCCAGGATGGCTGTCACATCCAGACCGATGCCGCTGTAAAATCGGCTCGCCAGCTGTTTCACATCCTTGCCCGCATAATAGCGGTCCGGATCGAACGCGACATCGGACGGGGCTTCTTGAAAAAATGGATCCTGATAATGCCACGGCGCCAGGCCGGATGCAGTGACATGAAATTTTTTGCTCAGCTCTTCATCCATTTGGCGGCGCAGCTCGGTGAAAGGTGCCTGGCTCAGCGCGAACAGTTCGGTGAACACGCGGTCCACCTCCTCCTGGCTCTGCTCCGCCAAGTGCAGCGACAGGGCGTGATAATCCTTGAAGCCCAGGCTGTGGGCCGCCTGATTGCGCAGGCGAACCAGTGCGATCAGATCCGACGCAACCCGGCCGCCCACCTGCTTGCTTGCCTCCCAGGCCAACCGACGCTTGCCGGCATCGGTTTCGTTCTTGAATATCTCATCGATCCGGCCGGCGCTCACCGCCACACCGTCGATCCGGCCGCGAAAGGTGCTGAAGGTCTGCTCCACTTTTGCCGCCAGCTCGACCATTTGCTTCAGCAGCTTAGGATCGATCTGATTTTCCATATAGGCGTTGACCAACAGCTGCAGCTGTCGGGCCAGCAGCGGATCAGTGATGCCGCCGGTCTTTTGCCACCGGGTCAAAACCTCAAAGGTTTTGCGGTCGCTGTAGATCTGCCTGAGCTGCAGATTCAACGCCGCATAACGGCTGTAGGCGGATGAATCGCCGGTGCAGGCCGCCTGCCAGTAAGCCAGGTTGGCCTCCGTTTGCAGCGGTTGAACCTGCGCTACATGCGCATCGATAAACTGTCTCAAGGCGTTCTCTCCCGAATGCGCACAGGACAGAGCCAGCACGCAAACCATCCCCAAAAACCTTTTCATAACAGCACTCCGGAATAGTCTAAAATATAGTTTACTAAAAATGGCGACGATTTCCAAGGACATTTTCTTGCTTGAAAAGCTGCCGCAGGGAAGCTATATTGAGATCAATCAGCGGCGATCGACGGATTAAAACGAAAGAGTTAAACGATGAAAAAAAGCCTCCTTCCGGCCGGGCTCTGCCTCCTGTGCCTGTTGCACGCAGCGCAATCGGCCGAACCCGCAGCCGGACCCTCTTTTGCCCGCGCGGGCATAGATCGAAAATCCCTGGCGTGGATCGACACGGTGGTCGCAAAAACCATCGAAGAAAAAACCATTCCCGGCGCCGTGGTGCTGGTGTCGCGGCGCGGACAGGTGGTCTATCGCAAAGCATTTGGATATGCCGAATTGGCGCCGGAAAAAATTCCCATGACCGTCGACAAAATGTTCGATATGGCCTCGGTCACCAAACCGGTGGCTACCGCCACTTCGATCATGGTGCTGTGCGAACGCGGCCGGCTGCGCCTGACCGACCGAGTGTCCACCTATCTTCCCGAGTTCACCCGCTATCAAAATCCGGACAGCTCCTGGGCGGAAGAGGCGCGCATCTGGCATCTGCTCACCCACACCTCCGGCCTGCCCGCCTATACCAACGCGGATACCGCGGCGCTCAAGCTGGGACAACCGTGCACGCGCGAAGCGTTGGCTCGCTATATCGCCGGGCTGAAAAAAATGAACGCGCCCGGCGAGGTCTATCGCTACAGTTGTCTGGGATTCATCACCCTGGCCCATGTGATCGAAAAAATCACCGGCAAAAATGTGCACACATTCAGCCAGGAGGCGGTGTTCCAGCCTCTGCGCATGCGCCACACCACCTATGTGCCAGGGCCTGAACTGCTGTCGTTGTGCGTGCCCACTGAAGTGGTGAACGGACAGCCCTGGCTCGGCATCGTGCACGATCCGCTGGCCCGGTTGCAAGGCGGCATCTCGGGCAATGCCGGTCTCTATTCCACGGCGGATGACTTGGCGCGCTATTGCCAGATGATGCTCAACGGCGGCGTGTTGAACCGAGTGCGTATTCTAAGCCCGGTGACCGTAAACCGCATGATCCACATTCCTGAGACCCCCAGCCAGGCCAAACGCGGCTACGGCTGGGTGGTTAAAGACGGAGTCTCCTGGGTGGGCGGCGATCTGCTGCCTGATCTGGGCTACGGCCACACCGGGTACACCGGAACCTCCATCTGGATCGATCCGGCCACTCAATCGTTCATCATTATTCTGACCAATCGCGTCCATCCTCAGGACCGGGGAGAGGTGGATTCGCTGCGCAGCGCCATCGCCAACATCGTAGCCGGCGCCATGACCGATCTGTAAAATGTATTGCACTTTTAAGAAAAATGTATTAGTTTACTCAATAAAAAACAGTCGTCATTTACAGAGGAACATGAAAAAGGGCAACCGGGAAATTGTCGTTATCGGTGATCGCGTCTTGATCGTACCGGACCTGGGTGAAGAGCGCAGCAATGTGGGCCTCTATTTGCCCAAATGGGCGCTGGAAAAAGAATCGATCCAGGCCGGCACTATTGTCGAAATCGGGCCGGGCGTTCCCATGGCACCGCCCGCGGATATCGACGAAGAGTCCTGGCGGCCGAAAAATACACCCTCGCAACCTGCCGCTCAGCAGGCCAAGGTGGGTGATTATGCGGTGTTTTTACGCAAAGCCGCTGTAGAGGTCAAACTGGACGGCGATACCTTTTTAATCGTGCCTCAGGCGGCTTTGCTGGTGCTGATACGGGAACGGTCCTGACGGCTTTTCCAGGCGATTCATTCGATATCGAAGGGAAGGGGATTCGGTATGCCAAGCAAGACGATGATGCTGTTAGCAGGAGCTCTTTTTGGCTTTATTCTTTTATTTTACATTCTGGAAAAATTTTTCAGCTCTTTCGGCGCCAAAGTTGAAGTCACCAACCCTCCGTATGAACCCAAGCCTCTGATGCCCTGGCTTCTCGGCTTTGCTTTTCTAATGATCAGCGGTTATTATCTATTGAGCCATCCCGAAAAGCTCCGTGATCTGCGGGTCGATCTCCTGACCCTCCGCGTAAATTCATCCGAAGAATCCCGCGAATATTCCGGCAGCGGCTATGGCCGTCGCTCCGGCCTCGGCGCCGGTTATGATACCGATCCATCCAACAACCGATATATCATCGGCGGACTCAAAGACAAGCAACTGAAAAAATTGGACCGGTTGCTCGAGTTCGATAAACGCAACGGCTATCTCAACGATACCACAGTCGAGCGTTTGGCCGACAGCGATGAAGATGTTGTCCAGGCCTATTACCGGTTTCTTAAATGTAAAAATCTCATGCGTTCCACCAACACCGTCATTTATCCCGACGAACGGTGATCAGCTTTTTTTTTCGCTCAACTCCATCCCTTCGGCCTACGCACGCTTTCACTATCGTGATGTTGCCGTCCGCCTGACCGAAAAGGTGAAACTTTCCGGGCGGCTTTTCGTTTCTTCCGGGAGTCCACCCATGAAACTGAAAGAATGCCTGCCGTTTTTTTTGCTCGCCATTTACGGCGCCGGCCTGCCGGCTGCATCCACCGTCCTCTCCATCACCCGGATGACCTGCGAATATGCGCAGAATCCCGTGGGCGTGGAAAATCCGCATCCCTCGTTCAGCTGGATGCTTCAATCAAACGGCTACAACAAACGCCAAACCGCCTTTCAGATCATCGCAGCCACAGACCGCCGTAAGCTGAGTGCGAAAAAGGCCGATCTGTGGAATTCCGGAATCGTGCGCAAACCGTACTCTAGCCACATACCCTATCAAGGCCGGACGTTGCTGCCGCGGCAGACAGGCTGGTGGCAAGTGCGGGTATGGGATGAACAGGACCGCCCCTCCGCCTGGAGCCCGCCGGCCCGTTGGGAGATGGGCTTACTGCAGCCCTCGGACTGGCAAGCCCTGTGGATCGGCAGCGGTCCGGCGACAGAGCCGCGGCCTGCAAGCGGATTTTTTCAGCAGCAACAAGAACAATCCGCTTTTCCGGATACGGTGCATATGGACGGACGCAGCACGCTGCTGCGTAAAACCTTTCGCATCGACAAACCTGTGCGCAGCGCGCGCGCCTATGTCTGCGGACTGGGCTATTACGAGCTGTACTGCAACGGCCGCCGCGTCGGCGATCAGGTGCTGGCGCCGGCCAAGACCAACTATCGCAAGTGGGTCCTGTACGATATCCTCGATCTGAGCCCGCTGCTTCAATCCGGCGACAACGCCCTGGGCCTAATGCTCGGCAACGGCTGGTTCAATCCCTATAAAAAATGGTGGGACCCCTATCGCATGCAATGGTTCGGCTCCAAACGTGCGATCGTGCAGCTGCATATCGATTACCGCGACGGCTCCTCCCAGGTGATCATCAGCGACCGCGATTGGAGGACCGCGCCGGGCCCGGTTCTGTTCTCCTGCATCTATGACGGCGAAGTGTATGACGCCACCCAGGAACCGACCGGCTGGCGCCAGCCCGGTTTCGACGACAGCGGCTGGTCTCATGCCAGCGTGGTGGAAGCGCCCGGCGGCGTTCTGACCCACTCGCTCATGCCGGATATCAAGGTCACCCAACAGCTCAAACCCATCGCCCTGACCTTTCCCGCCCCCGGCCTGGCGGTGTATGACCTGGGACAAAATTTCAGCGGCTGGGTGCGCATGACCTGTCACGGCCGGCGCGGCGAGCGCATGACCCTGCGCTATGCCGAAGACCTGCAGACAGACGGCATGCTGGATTTCACCAGCAACGAAAAAGCCCTGAACACCGATGTCTATGTGCTCAGCGGGGCTGGGACCGAGACCTATGAACCCCGCTTCACCTTCCACGGCTTTCGCTATGTGCAGGTCAGCGGCCTGGCCTATCCCCCTGCGATCAACGACCTGACCGGCTGCGTGGTGCATACCGCGGTGGATACGCTTTCCACCTTTACCTGCAGCGACGAACTGGTCAACCGCATCCACCGCGCCACGCTCTGGTCGCAGCGCAGCAACCTCATGGGCTATCCCATGGACTGTCCACAGCGCGACGAACGGCTCGGCTGGCTGGGCGACGCCATGGTGACCATGG
>JAKJDB010000375.1 GCA_022706175.1 Candidatus Zhuqueibacterota bacterium
GCAGGCCATATCCAGTCGTTGATCCTGGCGGCGGTGCTGCTGATTGTGGGCTTTCAGATTTTTGTCATGGGCTTGCTGGCGGACATCATCGGTTCCAACCGCCAACTCATTGAAAATATCCTCTATCGAGTGCGCAAGATGGAGCTGCAGAAAGAAACCACGGAAACACGACCTTCCTGAACCGGACCGGTCTTAACCCAAGAGGGCCTCGTTGTCGAAAAAAAATTCTACGGCCGATCAGGCCGTTCCCCCGACCAAAATGGCGTATATCACCAACGTCTATCCGTTGCTGTCAGAGACGTTCATCGTCTCGGAAGTGAAAAGTCTCATTCAGGCCGGCTTTCCGGTCCGCGTATTCTCCCTATTTGAACCTAATTCGCGCGAAAATGAACTGGACGACGCTGAACTGAAAGCGCAGACCATCTATTGGGCGCCGAACATGCGATTGGCCAGGGTGCTGCCGGCGCATCTGTATTTTTTATGGCACGCGCCCCGCACCTATGTGCGAACGTTGCGCTATGCTTTTCAACATCGCAACCGGCAGGCCTCTCTGCGCGCGCTGGTGCGCTGGACGCTGAACGGCGGCCGCCAGCGCAAGCAGCTGTCCACGGCGGATCTTCAGAACTTGCTGCTGCACTTTGTCGTGGTCATGCCGTTCGCCGCCCTGATCCGCCGCGAGGAATATACTTGGATGCATGCCGCGTTTGCCAACACGCCGTCCAGTTTTGCCCTGTTGACCTGGAAGCTGACCGGGGTGCCCTACAGCGTATCCGCGCACGCCATGGACCTCTTTATCACCCCGGAGATTCTGGCGGAAAAACTCAACAACGCCCGATTTGTCGCCACGTGCAATCATTACAACAAGTCTTACCTGGAGGAATATTATCCGGAGGTCCGCCAGGATAACATTCATCCTGTTTATCACGGAACCGATCTGCAGCGCTTTGCAGCCGCGGAGCGGAATGGAAAAGCGGCGCCGCCGGTCCTTCTGGCAGTGGGCCGGCTGGTGCGGAAAAAGGGGCTGGCTGTGCTTTTGCGCGCCGGCCTGCTGTTGAAGGAGCGCGGAGTGGCGTTTCAGATCTGGATCGTGGGCGAAGGTCCGGAACGGCCGCGGTTGGAGATGTTCTGCCGTATCCATCACTTGCATGAGACGGTAAAATTTTACGGCGCCTGCGCACCGGAAGAGATCAGAAGCTTTTATCAAAAAGCCACGCTGTTTGTTCTGCCCTGTGTGCAGGACGAGAACGGCGACCGCGACGGCATTCCCAATGTGATCGCCGAAGCGATGGCCATGCGCCTTCCGGTGATCTCTTCCTATCTCTCCGCTATTCCGGAATTGGTCAACAATCGTGTGACCGGTCGCCTGCTGGCGCCGAACGATCCGGACGAATTGGCCGCTGTGATTCAGGAATTGCTGGAAAACCCCGCGCTGGCCAAGCGCATGGGCGCCATGGGTCGAAAACGAGTGGAAGAACTGTTCGATAGCCGGAAAACGCTCCGCGAATTGATCGCTCTATTCGAGGAACGAATCGCCCCTGTCGCGGACGCCCCCGCAGGCACATGATACGGTTGATCGTCAACGGCGATGACTATGGCCTGTGCCCGCAGGTGAATCTGGGCGTGATCAGGGCCCACCGGGAAGGTATTCTGACTTCCACCTCCCTATTGGCCAACGGCGCCGCCTGGGAGCAGGCCTGTCAGCTGAGCCGAACCTGTCCTCGCTTGTCCGTTGGCCTGCATCTGAATCTGACCTCGGGCGCCCCGGTGCTGCCGGCTGCGCAGGTGGCCTCCCTGGTGGATCAGCACGGCCGTTTTTATTCCAAGTGGATTTTTATACAAAGGCTGCTCTTTGGCGCTGTGAATGTCGAAGAGATGGCCGCCGAGGCGCGGGCACAGTTGCAGCGCGTACAGTCTGCTGGAGTGACCCTCTCGCATTTGGACAGCCATCACCACATTCACTGCCTGCCCATGGTCGGCCGCCTGCTGGCGGAACTGGCTGTGCAATACGGTCTGCCGGTTCTGCGCAGGTTTAACGGCGCTGAAGCCGGCAGCTCGCTGCAAGCCAAAGCCGCAGCACGAATCTCTCGCGCCGGCGTTCGCCGCTCTCCCCTGGCAGAGGCGACGTACCCTGTCTGCCGGTTTTACGGATATGATCTGATGGTACAACGCGACAAAAAAATGGCCCTGGCCTCGATCCTTCAACGTCTGCCGGACGGCCTTAATGAGGTGATGTGCCATCCGGCTGAAGCGAATGCTTTGCAGCCGTCTGTCCGCACCCGCCTGGACCGCTTCCTTGAACTGCAGGCGCTGTGCGATAGGGACATTCGAATGCTGCTCGATGAACGTGGAATTATGCTGATCTCCACGGCTGATGGGAAGGAAATCCATGAATCGGCTGCGTAAATTGATCACCCATCCCTGGTTCGGCCTGATGCTGATTCTGGCCGGCGGATTGGTGTTGCGTCTGGCCCTGTTGCCCATGCGATGGATCAATCCGGACGAGGGCGCACATCTCTTGGATGCACGGTTGATGCTGCAGGGGCTGGTGCCTTTGGTGGATTTCGGCTCCAAACAGCCCTTTTACATCGCCAGCCTGGCTTTGGCCATAAAACTGTTCGGCGTCACCTTGTGGATCGGACGTCTGTTCATTGTATTCTGCCATATGGCGACGGTTTGGCTGCTCTATCTGTTCATGAGGAATTTGGTCAGCCGGCGCGCGGGTTTGCTGGCTGCAGCGCTCTATTCGCTTCTGCCCTTTTTCGTCGTTTGGGGAGTGGTGGTGAAAACAGAGCCGCTGGCGATTTTGCTGGCAGTGCTCAGCAGCTATTTGTTTCTGCTTGGCATGAGGCAGAGCAATACATTGACCGCGCCGTTGTTTTGGGCCGGGGCTGTGGCTGGGTTGGCTTTTTTAACCCGGCAGTCCACGCTGTATCTGCCGGTTACGGTTTTTCTTTTTCTGCTCATCAACCGGTCCGGATCGCGCATTTTTCGCCTGTCCGCTTTTGCCGTGTATGCGGCCGGGGCGATGGTGGTGTTGAGCGCCGTGGGCTTGCTGTACAGCCGCTGGATGCCGCTCAGCCGTCTTTTACTGTCCCCGTTGAATCCCCTGGAACTGCTCTTTTCGCGGGGACTGCACGGGCTCGGCCTGGCGCCGCCGGCCCATCGGATTGCGGACAGCAGCGGCTTTCGCATTCTGGATCAGAGCCCGGCGGTCACGCTGGAGGCCTGGCAGACAAGTCTGCTGCTTTCCTTTTTTATCATCGTGGTGTTGTTCTGGAGCCTGTTTCATTATCGCCGGACGCTGATCTCCTTGTGCCGTCATTCGCGCTTTGGTTATCTCTTCATCTGGATGGTGGTCGTCTGGGCGATGTATATTTTTCAATCCATGCAACGCGGATTTTTCAGCCAGTATTTTCTCGAGATTCTGACTCCGGTTCTGCTGGTGACCGTTTCTTTGCTGGGAATGGTTACCAGAATGGAAAAAGGCTCGCTGCACATCTGGTTTCCGGCCGGTGCCGTTCTGTTCTATCTTATCATGCTCGTTTCCAGGGTGGCGCGGTGGATGGACTTTCCCGTGGCTTTGAACTATTGGATCGGTCTGCTGCCGTTGGTCTTTGAGCTCCACAAGCGGCCCTGGAGAAATTGGCCGGCAGTCGCAGGATTGGGATTGTTGCTCTTCGCACTGCCTGCCGTTGTACACGTGGACAAGTTTTGGCAGATTCTGATCGTTTTTGCGGCGTTTTGCCTCAGCCTGGCGATTCTGGCTGCGAATCAGCCCCGTTTGATCAGCGCTGCGGCCGCTCTGCTGGCGTTATGGCTGACCGCCTGCTATTCAGGCTCACGCTTGAGTCCGCGCTTTGAAGGCGTATGGTCGCCCGCCACTTTAAAGCAGGTGTGTCGAACCCTGCAGGCCGAAAGCAAAGAGTCGACCATCCTGGCGGGCGCGTCCATCTGGGCGTTTGAATCCGGCCTTCAACCCTATTTGAACATTGCCCATCCGACGGAAATGCAGCGCCGTTTTCG
>JAKJDB010000376.1 GCA_022706175.1 Candidatus Zhuqueibacterota bacterium
AACCGCCCGTAGGCGACGGCAGCGCCCTGCCCTTTGTAGAGATTCTCCTCAAAGCCGGTTTGCAGGAACAGGACTCTCCGCGCGATTATCTCATCGTCGACAAGACTATCACCTATCATGAACCGGCCCGCGGCATCGACATCGTCGTCTTTCCCTCGGACGAATTTCGCATCACTTTTATGGTGGATTATAAAAATCCCGCCCTCGGCACTCAGTATACCTCCATGTACTCGCTGCACGAAGAATTCGCCACAGAGTTCGCCGCCTCACGCACGTTCTGTTTTCTCAGCGAAGTGGAGCATCTATGGAAGGCCGGCCTGATCAAGGGCGGCTCGCTGGACAATGCGGTGGTGGTGATCGATCGCGACATGACCCAGACGGAGCTCACCGATCTGCGCAAGCTCTTCGGCATCGACACCAGCGTGACCCTGTCCAACAACGGCATTCTCAACGGCAAGGAGCTGCGCTATCCCAACGAACAGGTGCGCCACAAAGCGCTGGACCTGATCGGCGATCTCTGCCTGCTGGGCATGCCGCTGAAAGCCCATGTGATGGCCGCCCGCTCCGGCCATGCTGCCAACGTGGAGCTGGTGAAACTGATCCGCAAGGAGTACAAGAAAAAACTCATCCGCAGTAAGTACGCCGTGTCCGACGATCAGTCCGCGTTTCTCGATGCCAATGCCATTCTGAAAATTCTGCCGCACCGCTACCCGTTTCTGCTGGTGGACAAGATCATCGATCTGGTCCCGCAGGAACATGTGGTGGGCATTAAAAACGTCTCTCTGAACGAACCGTTCTTTCAGGGCCATTTTCCCGGCCGGCCGATCATGCCGGGCGTTCTCATCATTGAAGCCATGGCGCAGGTGGGCGGCATTCTCATGCTCAACACCGAGACCGAGGCGGATAAAAAATTGGTCTATTTCACCGGCATCGACAATGTCCGGTTCCGCAAAACCGTCACCCCCGGCGACACCATCCGCTTTGAGGTGGAGCTGGCGGCCAACCGGCGCACCATGTGCAAAATGATCGGACGGGCGCTGGTGGACAATGAGCTGGTCTGCGAAGCCGAGCTGATGGCCGCCATCGTGGATCGAGTATAAATCGGAGCGGCGCTTTCAACCGGTGGCGCCGCGCTTTTTTTTACAGTGAGGGTTTTGTGACGCAAATACATCCAACGGCTTTGGTGAATCCGCAGGCACAGATCGGCTCGGACGTGGTGATCGGCCCTTACGCCATTGTGGAAGGGGATGTGGTCATTGACGACAGCACCCACATCGGACCCCAGGTTTACATCGCCGAAGGCGCCCGCATCGGCAAACAGTGCTCCATTCACAAGGGCGCGGTGGTGGCCACGCTGCCGCAGGACCTTAAATTCGGCGGCGAGAAAACTCTGTTTGAAATCGGCGACCGCACGGTGGTGCGCGAGTTCTGCACCCTCAACCGCGGCACCCTGGCGCACGGCAAGAGCTCCATCGGCTCAGACTGCCTGCTCATGGCTTATGCCCATGTGGCGCACGATTGCACCATCGGCGATCATGTGATCATGGCCAACGGCGTTCAGCTGGGCGGTCATGTGACCGTAGAGGATTGGGCCATCATCGGCGGCATGTCGCCGGTGCATCAGTTCTGCACCGTGGGCCAACACTGCATGATCGGCGGCGGCTTTCGCGTCATTCAGGACGTGCCGCCCTATATCCTCGCCTCTGAAGAGCCGTTGCGCTTTTGCGGTCTCAACTCGGTGGGCCTGAAACGGCGAGGTTTTTCCGAGGAGACGACTCTGTTGTTGAAACGTACGTACCGGCTGCTCTATCGCTCCGGCCTGAACGTCTCCCAGGCGATGGCGCGAATACGGGAACAGGTGCCGCTGATCCCCGAGGTGGTCAATGTGCTCACCTTTATCGAACGGTCGCAGCGCGGCATTTTGCGCGGACGGGAGCGCTGATCTTTGCCTGCAGCCTCGGAACGCTGGCGTTTCATCGACAGCGGCAGCGGCAACGGATTCACCCACATGGCGGTGGATCTGGCTTTGGCGCAGCAGGCCGCGCAGCGCCCCTTTGCAGCAACCCTGCGCGTCTATCGCTGGCAGCCGGCTGCCGTTTCTCTGGGGTATCATCAATCGCTCGAGGAGATCGATTCGGACGCCTGCCGCCGTCAGGGAGTGGATGTGGTTTATCGCCCGACCGGCGGCCGCGCGGTTTTACACAGCAACGAATTGACCTACAGCGTCACGCTCAGCCCTGCCAGCCGTCTGTTCAATCTGGAGATTATGGCGGTTTACGAGCGAATCTCCCTTGCCATTCTCGCGGCACTGGCGCAGCTGCGCATACCGGCTGTTTTCGATCGTTCCGAGCGCACAGCTCGAGATTTTTCACGCGGTGAACTTTCCAGCCTTTGCTATGCTTCCGCCATTCAACACGAGATCGGCGTGCAGGGGAGAAAACTGGTGGGCAGCGCCCAGCGGCGATTCGCCGATGCGGTTTTGCAGCACGGTTCGATTCTGATCGGACCGGAGCACTGCGATCTGGCCTTTTTTCTGGCGCGCGGCGACCAGGCGCGGCGTCAATCGATTCATCGCTTTATGGCAGCCCATACCGTCTGCCTCAACGAACTGGCCGCTGATCCGTTGTGCTATAACGATCTGGCGGCAGCGCTGAAATTTGGTTTCCAACAGGCGCTGACCCTCGAATGGGTTACGGAGCCGCTCTGCCCTGAAGAACTGGCAGCGGCAGAGCAAAACCGCCTGCAGGCTAACAGCGAGATGCAGCGCCGGCTGGCGGCCATGGCAGAACATTCATCAAGAGAGCGCCGCTGAATTGAAAAAGATCGCCCTACTGGGTTGCACAGGTTCCATCGGCGTGAACAGCCTCGAGGTCGTCGATCAGATGGCCGGAGAGTTTGTCGTTACCGCCCTGAGCGCACACCGCCGAATCGATTCATTGTATGATCAGGCGAAACGCTTTCGACCGCAGATCGCCGCGATCACCGGCGCCACAGTGAGCGACGACCGACGCACCGCGTTTAAAAAGCTGGGCGTGGATCTGATCACCGGCGCCGACGCACTGGTGCAACTGGCCGATTCCGCCGACTATGATCTGCTGGTCAATGCCGTTGTGGGCAGCATTGGATTCCGTCCGACGCTGACCGCTCTGCAACGCGGCAAACCGGTGGCGCTGGCCAACAAAGAGACCATGGTTATCGGCGGCGAGCTGGTCTCCGCCGCTGCAGCGCACCATCGTGCGGCGATCCTGCCCATTGACAGCGAACACAGCGCCGTGTTTCAGTGTCTGCTGGGCGAAACGGAAAGAAGCGTCGAGGCCGTCCTGTTGACGGGATCCGGCGGACCGTTCCGCACTCTGGCGAAAGAGGCGTTCGCTTCCATTACCCCGGCCCAGGCGCTCAAGCATCCGAACTGGTCCATGGGCCCCAAGATCACCATCGATTCCGCCACCATGATGAACAAGGGGCTCGAGGTGATCGAAGCCCACTGGTTGTTTCAAGTGGCCGCTGAAAAAATTCGTGTGGTGGTGCACCCGCAGTCCATCATCCACTCCATGGTGCTGTTCTGCGATGGATCCATCAAGGCGCAGATGGGACTGCCGGATATGCGCCTGCCCATTCAACTGGCCATGACTTGGCCGGAGCGTAAAACATCCTCATTCCCCCGGCTCGAATTCGACAGCCGGCTGTCGCTCACTTTTGCCGAACCGGATACGGACAGGTTCCCGTGTCTGCAGCTGGCCTACGATGCGCTGCGGCAGGGCGGCACTGCGCCGGCCGTGCTCAACGCGGCCAACGAGGCGGCGGTGCAGCTGTTCCTGGAGGAGCGGATCTCTTTTCCCCGCATCGCCGAGCTGGTTGATGCGAGCCTGCAGGCGCACAGGCTGGAAATAAAGCCGGATGTTGAACAGTTGTTATCAGCGGACCGATGGGCCAGAGAGTTTGTCGGAGCTGCGGTGAAATAGCCGGACCAACGCCGGCACCTCGGCGCGCGAGGCGGTGCCCATCGGGCGATGCAAT
>JAKJDB010000008.1 GCA_022706175.1 Candidatus Zhuqueibacterota bacterium
CCGCCACAACCTGATCGCTGATTATCTCCACCTCTGTTCCGGCGCTCAGGCCGGAGAGGATGTGCGCATGCTCAGATTGGGGAAAGGTAAAACGGTACAGGGCGCAGTGCTCCGTGACCGTGCACTCGGCCTGAATATCATGGTCTTCCAAAGTGACGGCGTAATAATATGGCGTGGCGGTTTCGAAATCATGATCAAAGGACGAAGCGATCTCTTCCGGCTGAACGAGCAGGTCGCCGCAGGTGGCCATGATCCATGCAGTGACCGGCCTGCGGCGATGAGATGATTCATACAGGGGAAAAGCAAATATTTTGTCCGCCAGATATTTGTCGGTGATGCCGGGCGTGGTGTACGGCGCCAAGCGGACGCTACCCTGCGGCCAATGGACGTCGGGCGAGGTGGCGACCAGCAGATGGCCGATGCCGCCGATGTGCGGATTAACATAATCCACCGGCTGTTTATCGGATTTCGAACAAGAGAGGATAGATAGTGAAAGAAGCAGCAGACTGCGAAGTTTAAAGTTGTAGAAGGACATGGATACTCCTTGCGCTGAAAAACCGTCCATGCGGTTTGTAGGAGCCGATTCCATCGGCAACCCCTATTCTTCATGCCACACTGCAGCGGCCGGAATGATGCGCCAGGGAATGCCCGGCCCCTGCCAACCTACTTCCAGCAATCTTCCGCCCAATTGTTGAAAAAAGGTGACGGTGATGGGATGAAAACCGGCTTTCAAGGCGATAACGCCGCAGCCCTGGCGCTCGCCGTACAGATGTTCATTGTCCACCACCAGTTCCTCGCCGATGTAGAGACGACCGCCGTCGTTGGAGCGCATGGAGAACTGGTAGACGCCGTCCGCCGGCGCCTGAATATAGCCGGAAAATTTCAGCGCAAAATGGACCTCTCGGTCTGCGGCATTCAAGGTGAAGGAATCGATCCATCCGGACTTGACCGGGGTGGCCTGGCTAAAATCAGGGATTCTGTCGAACGGGCCCTCGGAATAAACGAATGCCAATCCAGGCGCAGGTTTTTGCAGCGCAACGGGTTGCCGGACCGTGAGCCGTGCGCCCGAACTCTGCTGCAGAGAATCCAGCTGCCGCACCCACTCGCCATAGTTCTCACCACCTTCACGCACATGGGTCAAACCGATCTGCGCTGCCGTTTCTTTGAACCGCTGCAGCCGTGCGGCAAAATCCGGATTGGGCTGCAGCTGATAACGGCGATGATCGATGCGATAGACATCCTTGCCGATGGCGCGCGCCCGCTCCAGATGGACGTAATCGTTGCTCATACGCGCCACACGCACCTGTACCAGTTTCTGCGGATTATTTTTTACCGCAGCTTCTGCCTTTTGCCACAAACGCTCTGCGTGTAAAAGAACCTTGTCGGACAAAAAGCGCTCAAAGGGTCCCGCGCCAATGGTGACATGGGCGCTGTCCTGCATCGCTTGATCATGAATCAGGTCGATGTATCGGCGAATGGGACGGCCGGCGGCGCCGTACACCGCCTGAAGAAACTCGTCCATGGCGCGGTTTTCATCATAGTCGGGATTCCATAAGAACTTGGCCATCATATAGCCGATCAGAGGAGCCAGCTCCGATCCGGGCGATTGATACGCGTCCTCTTCAAAAATGCCGCGCACATGATTCTTGATGAAAAAACGAATATTGTCGTCCAAGATGCGCAAGTTGGGGAACGGCGTCAGATAATGTGCAAACGAAGTAGTGTAATCCCAGATCCACAGCCGGTCGCAGACCCGGGCCCATCCCTCGATGTCCTCCTTGAAGGCGCGGTTCGGCGGATAGCCGCTGTCCAGCGGTTCGGAAAAACTGCATTCAATGGTGCACAGGCGAATGATCACGTTCGGCCGCGGCCGCATGGTTTTCGGCGGCTTGCGCGTGTACTGGTAGGCCAGGGTCTCGATCGCCTTATCAGGAAACTCTTTTTCCACCGCTTCGGCCACCCGATTGACCAGATGCAGCAGCGGCGCAGCCTGTGTGCCCTCTTTTTCCGCCAAGGCGCTGCAGGTTGCGCACTCACAATAATTATACCAGTCGTTCTGCGAGACCGAAAACACGAACGCCTGCGAATCCCGGCGAATGGCCTGGAGCACCTGATCGGTCACCAGGGCGACGACATCCGGATTGGTGCAGCAAAGCTGCGTATGATCGCGCAGCCGCTTGCCGTTGATCTCGGAGAAATACTCCGGGTGCTGATCAAAATACCGGTCCGGCGGCGCCAGCGTATTGAACGTGTGCACAAACATGCCTTCGCCGAAGCGTATCTTGCCGCCGTGTTTCTCTTCGAGCCGGCCCGCGCTGCTGTTCATGCGGTTGCGGCAGCACCAGTCGCCGTCAAAACAGTCAAAGACAAAGGGCTCACGGTACTCGAGCAGCGGTACTTTTCTTTCATTCAGATCCTGCAAGACCAGCCGTTTCAGTTTGGGGATGCGGGAAACGGCCGGTGTGTACCAGCGGCAGTCCAGGTGATCTTCCAACAACCCGTACACGCCGTACAGCGTACCGCGTACAGCGCTGCCGGCGATGATCAAACGGTCTCCGGCGGTACGCAACACATAGCCTTCATCCCCCAACTCTTGGAACGGAACACTCACGCCGAGCTGTTGCAAACGGCGGTTATCGCCCAAAAGGATCTCATGGGCTGTGGCCGGTTCGCTGTCCGGGCGAATGGCCAGCGTCACCCCGGTCATCTCGCGAAGGAAATGCTGCAGCTCTTCCGCCGCATGGCGTACAGAGGGGGAAGGCTGTTCAGCGATGACGATCACATAGTCCGAGCGGTTTTTCTCTATCAGAACCAGAGCAAAACTTGAACTGATTCCGATCAAGCAGCATACAGCGATGTTTCTCAACACGTTCATACCTGTTCCTCCGCTATGCACGCCCCTGAAATTCGAATCTCGCCTCATTATACAAACTAAAAACCAGTCCGTCAAGGCCCAAGAAGGCATCACCCCGGAACCCAAAGTCTATTGGATGGGCGGCGCGGTGATCGCCCTGACGGCGTTGCTGCATATTTATTTCTGGTAGACTTTAATCGAACCCTGAAGACGAACATCCCGCGAAGAGCTCGCGATCAACACGTTATAGGAATCCGGCTTTGTCAGCCATCGCTTTAATTTCACATCGTAAACAGAGAGCTCATCCGCAGCCAGTTTAAAACGAACCGTTTTCTCTTCGCCCGCCCGCAGCGGGACGCGCAGGAATCCCTTCAGCTCCTTGACCGGCCGGTCCGGTTTCGCCCGCCGGCTTTGCACATAGAGCTGAACCACCTCCTCGCCCTCCACAGCCCCGTTGTTTTTCACCCGCAGCATAATCAAGGCCGTGTCCTGCCGGCCGATTTTCGCCGGATGAATGGATAGCCCTGCATAGCTAAAGCTGGTATAGGAAAGGCCGTGGCCAAAGGGAAACTGCGGCTCGATCCCTTTGCGGTCAAAAAAGCGATACCCCACCAGCAACCCTTCAGCATACTGAACGGATTCTCTGGCGCCCGGATAGGTGGCATAAACTGGCGAATCCTCCAGCCGGGCGGGAAAGCTGATCGGCAGTTTGCCGGAGGGATTCACATCGCCGAACAAAATGTCCGCCAGGGCTCTGCCGCCTTCCTGCCCAGGATAAAAGGCTTCCAAAATCGCAGGCACGCGATCCGCCCATCCATTCATGAGAATGGGCGTGCCATTGTTCAGAACCACGATGGTCTTGGGATTTGCCGCAGCCACGGCTTGAATGAGTTGGACCTGTTCTTTTGACAACGCAAGGGATTCCCGGTCATTGCCCTCCCCCTCCAGGGTCTCATTCAACCCGGCACAAACCACCGCCACATCCGCCGCTCTGGCAGCAGCCTCAGCCTGCTCCACTTCATTGCCCTGGCCGTAATAAGCGAGACCGAGATGCGCTTCACAGGTGCCCACATTTTCAAAAAACTCCAGCCGAATTGGATAGACGCGCTCTTTTTCCAGTTCAATGTAAATGGAACGCAGGGAGCTGGCTTTGTCGATGATCCAGGAATCGATCACCAGCTTGCCGTCCAGATACAGACGGCAGCCGTTGTCGCTGACAACACCCAGTTCATAAACCCCGCTGCCGGGTGCGACGAACGAACCGCTCCAGCGAACGGAAAACAGATCCGCCGCCACCACGCCCGGCGCCGGTGAAGCGGTCTCCCAATTGAAATCTATTCCTTCATCAATTCGGGTTAAAACCGGCTCGCCATCCAGTTCGCGGTTGTTGAAATATTCTCCCAGCAGCCCCTTGTCGCCTAATGAGCTCTCCGGCGGGCGCAACAGGCCGGACGGAATGGCGGACAGGGACAACCGCTGCAACCGGCCGCCTTTGACAAAGGTGACGGAAATTCGATCGCCCACTTTGTCCCGAATTCCCTGCAAAGGCGAAACGGCGTAATGAGCCGGCAAATAGCCGCTGCCGCCGCCGTACATTCTTGCCTCATCCGCATTGGGCCCAATCACAGCCAGCGATCTGATGGCGTTAAGGTCCAGGGGCAGAACCCGAGACTCATTCTTAAGCAGAACCATGCTTTTCTTCGCGGTCTCGTAGGCCAGTCTTCGCCGTTCTTCCGTATCAGCCAGACCGCCGTAGCTGGCAACAGATTCATCGAACAGGCCGGCTTTGAACATCACAGTCAGCAACCGCCGAACCTGTTCGTCAATGAGTTCCATCGCCACCTCGCCTGTCTGCACCGCATGACGCAACGCCTCGCCCAGATATTGACCGTCCGGCATTTCCAGATCGAGTCCGGCCTGAACGGCCTGAGCTGTGTGGTGCACTCCGCCCCAATCGGACACCACAAAACCGGCAAACCCCCACTCCTTCTTCAGAATATCGGTGAGTAGATATTTGCTTGCACTGCAATAGTCGCCGCGGAATTTGTTATACGCGCTCATCACCGACCAGACCTCCGCCTCCTGCACCGCCGCTTTGAAAGCCGGCAGATAGATCTCGCGCAGGGCGTCCTCTGCCACCGTGACGTCCACATCGCCGCGATTCCACTCCTGATTGTTTACGGCAAAATGTTTGGCGCAGGCGATGACCCGCTGACTTTGAACGCCGCGAATGTATGCCACCGCCATGCGGCCGACCAGCCAGGGGTCTTCGCCAAATCCCTCAAACGTTCTGCCGCCCTGCGGAACGCGGGCGATGTTGATGCACGGGCCCAGCAGCATGTTGCGGCCCAATACGCGGGTCTCCTGCCCCATGGCCACACCGAGCCGTCGCACAAGAGAATCATCCCAGGTAGCCGCCATATTAAGGCAGGACGAATAATTGCTCGCCCGGCCCCTGGCATTGGGGCCCAAAGGCCCGTCCGTCATGACGATCTCTGGAATACCCAATCGAATATTTCGTTTGGTGGTAAAACCCCGACCGCTGACCAGATCGATCTTTTCCTCGAACGTCATAGTCCGCATCAAATCCTGCACCCGCGCGGTGACCGGCTGTGAGGCATCTTTGTACAGCGGCGAATCAACCGCTGGAACAGACGCTCTGGAGTCGAGCTCCTGTTTTTTTCGATCATAATAGGCCTTATAATCACGGAAAAGCTGAACCGTTGCCTCGCCGCCGGGCTTGCGCGACATCCACGGTGCGTTAAAAAGACCGGAGAACTGGAAACACAATATCTTTTCAAAATTAGGAAAACGCTGCAGATCGCTGATCAAGCCGTCGATGGGACGGGGATAAAGTTCGCCGTGCTGGCCGAAAAGAAACGCCTCCAGGTCCATCCACAAATGCATGCCGGCCTCATCGCAGAGCCGCTGCAGCAAACCGGCCGCCTCCTCCCCTGAAACGTCATTCGGCGGCATGCGGTGAAAGCCGAACGGACAGAGAATGTCCAGGTGCGCCAGCAGCCTGGGATACACCGCCGCTGCTCGCGGCACATGGTGGCTGTTGGAGGCCAGCATCACCGGCTTGTCCGGCGCCAGAGCGCGCACATGAGCACGAAACTCTTTAAAAAAATGCACGATCTCTGCATGATGGCGGTCGATGACCGCCTCATCTTTTTCTTCCGGCGAAAGCCAGCCGTGGATCTCTTCGGAAACATACCAGCCGTAAAACGACGGATGCCGTCCATAGCGCTGCCACAATTCAGTCGCTACGTTTTTATGCCATTGCAGCGACCCCTCACTGAAATCAAACCAGGCATACAGACCGACCGGGACAAACACATGCATCTCGCGTTCATCGGCGACAGTCAGGATGGTCTCCAGCGGATCGGGCGAGGCGATCTCCATGCGTCCGGCGGCCCAGCGAGAGGGATAGAACGATTTGCCCCGATACCCCCGCTGCCCCATGTCGTGCGCATCGACATACTCTGCGTTGCGAAACATCTCTTGAACCACGATGATGTTCATGCCGATCTCTTGCATCGCCAGCATCAGCTCGCGCCAGTTTGCATCGGTCATTTTAATCAGCTCTTCATTCCACAGCAGGCCTTCGTTCCCCCACATGTAAAAGCCGCTCCAGGCCCCGTCGATCAGGCCGATGGAGCGGTCCCTGCTGCCATAGACCGTAAGCTTTTGAACCGTTCGATGGATGCGCCCACCGTCATCCACGCACATGAGGATTCGATGATCGCCGGCCCAGCCTCGCGTGCTGCAGCGGAAATAGATGCCGCCGGCTGAGACGGCCGGCAGCGATCGTGTCTCCTGATGCAGCAGAGCGGATTCGCGCTCCTCATCCAGATAGAATTTCACCTCACAGCGCTTCGGCTGCGCGGCTTCGTTTCGAAGTGCCGCGTGGACCGAGAGAGTAATCTGATCGCTCACCGGCGAAGGCGGGATCAATGTCAGGCTGCATAAAGGCGCCGGGTCGTCTGCAGCCGTCCCAATGGCGAACAGCGATACGGCCAAGCTTATAATATAAAGTGCATGTTTCATGGCCATGTCCTCTCGATGGATGCTCTCCTGCCGGACGGCGGAGCTTAATAATCCCTGGCAATGAACCGTTCTCTACCATTGCGTGGAGCTGATAGTTACAATACACCCTCCAGAAGCAAAAGTCAAGCACAACCTGCACTCAAGAAAAAAACACTTGTACCTTTTCAGCAAATTGATTTAATTCTTTTTCTGTTTTCTTTTTCTCCCGCCGTTGTTGCAGACCGTAACCGAAAGGCCGACATGAGAACTCGCTCTGCCATGCTGTTGCCCCTGTTTTTCATCCTTTTCATCGCCCCCGCAAAATCCGGTGCAGCCGTTTCACCGCGGCTCATTGACAACCATCAGGCGATTCCGGCAATGACACCGATATCCCAGGACATCCATCTGACCAGGCTTCGTTGTGAATACCGGACCGATCCGCTGGGCGTAGACGTGCCGCATCCTCGTCTGAGCTGGACACTGGAATCCTCCCAGCGCGGACAACGAATGGCCGCTTATCAGATCCTGGTGGCATGTACACGGGAAAATCTCGATCAGGATATCGGCGATGCCTGGGACAGCGGCCGTGTGGAAGCATCACCAACCACACTCATTTCTTATGCGGGCGCTGCGTTGCAGAGCGATCGTACCTATTACTGGAAGGCGCGCGTCTGGGACCGCGAGGGTAGGGTGACGGCCTGGAGCGAACCGGCGTTTTGGACAACCGGAATGCTGCAACAACGGGATTGGCAGGCCAAATGGATCGGCCTGGACCGGGCGGTCGGCAAAGACAAGGTGGATACGCTGCGCAGACGTCTTTCAGCGAGAATGCTGCGCCACGAATTCACCCTGGACAAAAAAGTCAAACGAGCCACCGCGTTCGTCTGCGGCTTGGGACTCTTTGAATGGTATCTCAACGGTGCAAAAATCGGCGATCAGGTTCTGGCGCCGGCTCTAAGCGAATACGACAAAAGAGCCTATTACATGACCTTTGATGTGACCTCGCACCTCAAGCCGGCCCGAAACGCCGTGGCTGTGCTGCTCGGCAACGGCCGCTATTTTGCTCCACGCTTTGAAAAACAGACCAGGACCTTCGGCTTTCCCAAACTGCTGCTGCAGATCAATCTTATCTACGAGGATGATACCCGCGGGACCATCGTCAGCGATGCAAGCTGGAAAATAACCACCGACGGCCCCATCCTGGCCAACAACGAATACGACGGCGAGTTCTATGACAGTCGCAAAGAGCTGCCCGGCTGGACCGGCCCTGGTTTTGACGACAGCGCCTGGCGCCACGCTCAGTTAGTGAAACAGCCGGGAAAACAGCTTTCCTCGCAGATGATCGAACCGATCAGAATCACTCAGACTCTGAATCCCATCTCCATCGCCGGCACGCAGCCCGGCGTCACTATTTTCGATATGGGGCAGAATATGGTCGGCTGGGCCCGACTCCGCGTATCCGGCCCCCGCGGGACTCGGGTGTCTCTGAGGTTCGCTGAAACCCTGCGGCAGGACGGAACGCTCTCTCTCGACAATCTGCGCACCTGCGAGGTGACCGACACCTACATTCTCAAAGGAGAAGGCCTGGAAATCTGGGAACCGCGATTCACCTATCATGGCTTTCGCTATGTAGAGCTGGCTGGTTTTCCCGGCACCCCGGATCTCTCTGCCCTTTCAGGCAGGGTGGTGCACGATGACCTGCAACCGGCCGGCGCCTTTAGCTGCTCGAATCCGCTGATCAATCGCATCTATCAAAATGCGCTGTGGGGGATCCGCGGCAACTATCGCAGCATTCCCACCGACTGCCCGCAGCGCGATGAACGCCAGGGCTGGCTGGGCGACCGGTCCGCCGAATCCCGCGGTGAAAGCTTTCTTTTCGATGTGGCCGGATTCTACAACAAATGGCTGGTCGACATTCAGGATGCGACGTCCGCGGACGGCTGCATACCCGATGTGGCGCCCTCCTACTGGCCCAACTATAACGACAACACCACCTGGCCCGGCTCGTACCTCATGGTGGCTGCCATGCTGTACGATCAGTACCACGACCTGGAAGCGATAAGAAAACATTATCCCACCATGAAAAAATGGATCCGGCGCATGCAACGCTACCTGCAGAACGACATCATGACCCGCGACGTCTACGGGGATTGGTGCGCTCCGCCGCTGGACCGAACCCAGATTCATACCACCCACTCGGAACGCACCACCGCCGGCGATCTCATCGCTGCCGCTTATTTTTATCATGAACTGAGATTGATGCAGTTCTTTGCCGGACTGCTGGAAAACCATCAGGACGCGGCCGACTACAGCACGCTGGCCGAAAAAATGAAAACGGCTTTCAATAAAAGGTTTTTATCCCTGGACCCGCTGCAATACGGCAACAATTCCCAGACCTCTTCGATTTTGCCGCTCACCTTTGATCTGGTTCCGCAACAACACCAAGCGGCGATTATGAACAATCTGGTTGAAAAGATTATGGGCGAGGCCGACGGGCATGTGGGCGCCGGCTTGATCGGCTGTCAATGGCTGAACCGCGTGCTGACCAAGTACAACCGGCCGGATATCGCCTACACCTTGGCCGCACAAAACAGCTATCCCAGCCTGGGATATATGGTCGAAGCGAACGCCACCACTATTTGGGAACTGTGGAACGGCGACACCGCCGAGGCCGGAATGAACTCGCATAATCACGTCATGCTGCTCGGCGATCTGCTGACCTGGTTCTATGAAAACCTGGCGGGCATCCGCTCTGATCCAACTCAGCCCGCCTACACCCATTTGATCATGAAACCGGAGGTGACCGGCGATCTCGAATGGGTCGAGGCTCAGTACCACTCGATCCGCGGGCCCATCCAGAGTGAATGGAAATTCAAACAGGACGAATTTGAATGGCGAATCGCTTTGCCGCCGAACACCAGCGCGACCATTTATATACCGGCGGATGCACAGAGCGTGCTGGCTGAAAGCGGCAAACCGGCCGAAGAGGCGGCCGGCGTGCGCTTGCTTCGCCGGGAACAGGACCGCGCCGTCTTTGCCATCGAGTCGGGAAGCTATTTCTTCACCTCCTCCCACTATCAGATCGCGCCGCAGCAGCCGTTCGCAGGCACGCCGGTCCTCTCGCCCAAGGACACTCTTCTGCATCACGGAACAAACCTGGCTGTGACCATGGCTGCCAAACCAGCAGATGCCGCCATCCATTACACGCTGGACGGCAGCGAACCGGATCAAACCGCAGCGCTGTATCAGGGACCTGTTCCGATCACATCCAGCGCCCTCCTGCAGGCCAAGGCGTACAAAGCGGGCTTTCACAGCAGCGCCAAGGCCTCCGCCGTCTACGAGTTCATCGATCCGCAGGAGAACGGCGTCACCTGGGAGCTGTATGAAGGCGCTTTTGTCAAACTGCCGGATTTCAAAAAACACACGCCGGTGAAAAGCGGGCACGCTCAGCAGATCGATCTGGCCGGGCTTGACCTGCCTGTCCACAACTTTGCCATGGTCTTTAGCGGATTTCTCGAGATCACGGAACAGGATGAATACACTTTTTACACCAGTTCCAACGACGGCAGCCGGCTCTATATCAACGACCGGCTGATTGTGAACAACGACGGCGAACACGGCACCATGGACAAAAGCGGTACGGTTCGTCTGCCCGCCGGCAGGCATCGCATTCAGGTGACCTATTTTCAGTCCGGCGGCAGCAAGGTTTTAAAAGTCTTTTATAAACAGCCGGCCACGCTTCGGCGTCCATTGCCGGCGTCTAAATTGTTCTGGCACCCATAAACGGAGTTCTGCATGAGCAATCCTTTTTTACGTTATCTTTTCCATCGCCTGCAGGGAACATCGATCGCCATCAAGATGATCACCGCTCTACCGTTATTCTTTTTTTGCGGATACGCCACAGCCGGATCGATCCTCTGGCAGTATCAGCCCGGCGCCGGCGAGCTGGACACCTCGCCAGGAGTGTGCGATCTCAATGGAGACGGCACTCTGGACATCATTGTCTGCTCCACCGCCGGCCGCATCGCTGCTTTAGATGCCCAGGGCAAACAGCAATGGTACTTTGATGCAAGGCAGACGATCAGCAATCCGCCGGCCGTCTGGAAGGCCCGCCAACAGCCGCGTGTGACCGTCGTGACCAATCCCGGCAAAGTGATTTGCCTGGACGCTGGATCCGGCAGCCGATTGTGGGATTACAGCCTGCCCGGAGAGGTGGACTGGGGCAGCACCGCGCCCGTGGCAGCGGACATGGACGGAGATGGCGTCGTTGAACTGATGGTGGCTGACCGCATCGGCAACCTCGTCTGCCTGTCCGATGACGGCAGCACGCAATGGACAGCCCGCTGCGCTGGCGGCATCAACAGCGCCCCGGCGCTGGCAGACCTCGACGCCGATGGCGGCATGGAAATTCTGCTCGGCTCCGCCAAATCGCAGCTGATCTGCTTTTCCCACACTGGCCGGGAGCTGTGGCGAACGCCGCAAGCTGCTGGAACCGGATCCAGTCCGATTGTCACCGATCTGGAGGGCGACGGCGCGCCGGAGATCGTGGTCGGCAGCGAGGACGGCCTTTCCGTCTACAGCCGCACCGGCAAGCGGCTTTGGCATCACCGCATGAAAAAACCGGTGCACGACGCCATCAGCGTGGCGGATATCGACGACGACGACCGCAAAGAGATCATTGCGGCGGATCTGTTCGGCCATGTGGCCTGTCTGGAGGACAACGGCGCGGTCAAATGGACCGCGAACGCAGAACAGCGTGTGCGCCGCTCCCCGGCCATCGCCGATATCGACGGCGATTCGGTGGTAGAGATCCTCATCGGCGGCTACAGCGCTGCACTGCATATTTTCGACCCGG
Organism: Candidatus Zhuqueibacterota bacterium; assembly: GCA_022706175.1. Next base: position 11,739 of record JAKJDB010000008.1, read on the forward strand.
ACGGCAATCTGCAAGAACGCTTTCCGTTGCCTGCCTCCATGAACGCCATGCCGACCGTCGTCGATTTCAAGGGAAATGAACAAAAGACCGTCCTCTTAGCCGCAGGCAGCCAAATGTCCGCCATCTCTTGGATGACCAGCCCGCCGCAGCGCTCCAGCCCGGCTCTATGGACTTTTTACCGCGTCGACTCCGGCAGGACCGGCTCCGATTTCATCGCAGCGCCGTCCAAACAATCCAGGATCACAGAGATCGATTACGGACCCATGTACGTCGGCGCCAACACCTTTAGCGTCACAGTAAAAAATCCCGCCTGCGAGCCCCTGCAGTTGATGCTGGCCTTGGAGGGTAACAACGCCGGCGCGCAGGAGAACACCATCCGCTCCGTAGATTCAGTCTTCACCGCAAACCTGCCCTATTCGCTCAACGGACAATCGGCGGTCAACCTCACCTTTAAATGCCAGTTGTCCTCTGGAAAAAAAAGATTGGCATCGCGGGAGAAATCGTTTTACGTCATTCCCTTTGCCAAAGACCTGGCGGATCTGTCCGCCACGCTGGCGGATATCGAAGCGGCGATTCCCTCGCTGCCGGATCAGGCCTTTGTACAGGAGCAGCTGCTGATGCTGAACCACCGTTTCACCCGAATTGCAGAGCAAAGCCGCACAGCCGGCACGCTGCCCGTCAGCCGGCGCAGCGCATTGCAGGAGGATGTCGCTGCACTGAGAACCGATGCCGGCCGCTGGCTGGCCACGGCCCGGGCTGCGGCCAAAGCAGGCAGCGTCCTGGCGATCTATGGCGCCAACCCCTGGGCGCCCTTTGGCGGCATGGAAGAGATCGTCGAAGGACGCACCCGACCCGCTGCATTGGCGCTGGAATGCTTTGGCAACGAGATCGAATCCGCTGCCTTGAACATCGCCAATTTCAGCGGCCAAGCCATGACCGTGCTGATCAGCATGGATCCGCTCCGCTCCGCCGCCGATTCAAACCAGGTAATGGCGCCGGCCGGCGTATTCAGCTTTCATGAGGTGCTGGACGTTCCCACCGAAGCGCTGGATTACTCGAGCGATGCGCTGCCGCTCATCGGCCAGGCGCGCACCCTGGTCATCCCCGCCTGGGGAATGCGCCAGCTCTGGATGAACGTTCATTCAGATTCGTTGCCGGCCGGCGATTGGCGCGGCGCCCTTCGCGTGCATTCCTTACAGATCGAATCGCAGGCGGCCTCAGCCTCCCTGACCATCAAGAGATGGCCGTTCACGCCGGCGCAACCGCAACCGCTTCGGCTGTGCCACTGGGGCTATGTGCACACCTCGCTGCTGAAAGATCAACCGCAGGCGGCGCTGAAGGATCAGATCAGCCATGGCACCAATGTCTTTGTCGCCACCACCGACCAGGCGCCCCAGGCTCGCTATGATGAGGAGGGCAACCTCGTCGGCGCCATAGATTTTTCCACCCACGACGAATATATAAGCCGCCATGCTCAACACGGCATTATTCTATTCTTCAATTATCAAACCGCGCTGAAAGGACCTGGAGCTCATTTTTCACCGGCATGGACAAAAGCCTATAAAGCCTGGCTGAAGGCCTGGGTCCAGCATCTGCAAGAGTTGGGAGTGGGGTACGAAAACTATGCCCTGTATCCCATCGATGAACCCGGCCTCAACGAAGGCCTGGTGGAGGCGTTCATTCAGTACGCCAAACCGGTTCGCGAGGTGAATCCCAGCGTGCAAATCTACACCGATCCCGTGGAAAGAGCCACGATGCAGGAACTGCAGAAAATGGCGCCCTACGTGGATATTTGGTGCCCGAACCGCAACGGCTATCTGCTGCACAAGGGCGCGGAAAAATTAACCTTTCTGAAATCCACCGGCAGTACGGTGTGGACCTATGAATGCGAGGGCAATGCCAAACACCAATCGCCGCTGGGCTACTATCGCGCCCAGTCCTGGCTGACCTGGTTACGGGGCTTGACCGGCATCGGATTCTGGTCCTATTGCACGCACAACAGGGATCCCTGGTTCATGCCCGCCGGCAGCCACGATTATCTTTTGATCTATTCGGGCAATGGCGTAGTTTCCAGCAAGCGATGGGAAGCCATCCGCGACGGCATCGAAGAGTATGGCTTGCTTGTGCAATTGCAAAAAGCGGTGGAGGCGGCTGCCGCCAAACCGGAGACGGCGAAAGCGGTCGCTGCCGCGCGCACCGTTCTCACTGAGCAGGCTTCGGTCATCGCCCAGTACTGCGGACTGGACAAGGCCGGCACACTGCCGGGTATGGACGGCATGGCTGCTTTGCGCACGCTCGAAGACCGTCGCCATCAAAAGATAACACAGGTGCGCAGCAGTATGGCAAACGCATTCCGGCTATTGTCCGAATACTCTACAAGCAAGTAGTGGAATCGACCAGACAGGAGCCGCATGATACCCGCCCCTGCCCGCTCATCTGGGCGATATCCTTGTACTGTTTCATCCGGCAAAAAGGTTTGATCCGTGAAACAACCGACTTGGCTCATCCTTGGGTGCTGCTTTCTACTTTCATGCGGAAAGCACACCTTTCCCCCTGCCCCGGCGTATCATGCGCAAGCGCTGCAGGAAAGCCTGCAACCCGTGCGGCCTGGAGAGCCGGGTAAAAGGCCTTTTTGGAACAGCCGGGCGGTCAAGTTTATTCACGCACCGGCCTTTGATTTCAAGCCGGTCCAACAGGCAACGCTGTATCGTTTTACCGCCACCTCTGTCGTCGACGGTAAAGATTATATTTTCACTGCGCAGCAACCCTGGGCCGCTCTTACGGAAGTATGGCGCCGTCTGCCCATAGGTTACGTTCAATTAAAAGTGGAAGCCCTGGACCGGCAGGGCCGGGTAATAGAACTGTGCGGCGCCAAAGAGTTTTACAAGGACGCTGCATTTGCCGGACCCTATCAATGCGCCGCACTGGATTATCGGGCGAGCGCCCTGGCGGCCTGGGCCCATCTGTTCAAACAACCGCATGTGCAGACATGGGCGCAGACGGGCGAACCGGATCCCACCTATCCACTTTACTGCTATCCGGCAAAAGTGATCGGCGCGGTCGTGTCCAGCATGGCCCACTATGCGCGTCTGGCGCCGGCTGATTCAACGCAGGCCATCGCCATCGCCAAAAACGCCGCGGATTATCTGATCCGCATCAGCCAGCCGTCCGACAGACCGCTTGCCTATTTTCCTCCCACCTACCATGGAGAACAGCTGACCGCCGGCGCCTATGCGGGCCAGATCATGATTCCATACGCCGCGGAAGCCGCCATGTACTATCTGGATCTCTTTGATGCGATTAACGACACCAGCTATCTGCAGGCGGCCCTGCGCATCGCCGGCAAACTGAAAAAAATACAGCTTGGCTCAGGCACCTGGCATCTCAAAGTGCATGCGGAAAGTGGACAACCGGTGCAGCAGAACCTGAGCATCCCGATAACGATCATCGAGTTTTTTGACAGACTGAACAGGCAATACCATATCGAAACGTATCAGGCCGCCTGCGATCACGCGTTGAAATGGGTATTGGCCCATCCGGCCGTCACCTTTAATTGGGAAGGCCAATTTGAAGATGTAGAGCCCTCTCTGCCCTACGAAAACCTGACCAAACATCAAGCCTGTTCTCTGGCCCTGTATCTGCTGGACCATGGCGAAAAATTTCCAGAGTCTAAGCAACTCATCGCCGATCTTTTACACTTTTCCGAAGATCTGTTCGTGATCTGGCAAAAACCCTTTGCCACCGCGCTGTCCTTGACCAAAGGGCCTGCGGATGACTGGTTCACGCCCTGTGTGCTGGAGCAGTACCGGTGTTACCTGCCGGTTGACGCCAGCAGCGCCAAGATGATAGAAAGCTTTTCCAGATATTATGAAAAAACCGGAGACGAAATGTATCTGGCCAAGGCGGTCGCCCTGGCCAACAACATGACACAGATACAGCAGCGCTACGGCGGCAGATACAGGACCTGGTGGCAAAAGACCGACGGCGGCTGGCAGCAGGACTGGATCAATTGCACCCACTACGACGCAGTGGTGATGCATGCCTTTGGCACGCTGTGCGCCGAGTTGGATCAATCACTGACGGATATAGATAAAAAACCGCTGGCTCTGCTGCTCGCCTCCCCTCCGCAACCGGCGATCATTCAGGAACTCGTCAGACGGTATCAGCAGTGCGAGGAGTCGGCCTTGCGCTGCGAACTGCTCAACGCCATAGCCCTGCAATCCAGTGATGCCGCGCGGCCTCTGGTGCTTAAAGCGGTTCAATCCAAAGACGCAGAATTGCGGGCTGCCGCCACAGCCTTATTGGGCGATTTCGATGATGCGAAAGCCAAAGACTTTCTGCAGAACACGCTCGTTCACGGACCGCAAGCCCTGCGCTCCGCCGCTGTGCGCGCCTGTCTGCGGCTCGCTGAAAAAATGACTGCGGCCAACCAGCCGGAGGCTGACCTTTGGCGCCGTCTGGCCCTGCATCACGCGTCTGATCCGGCATCGATCAGAGAAGCTTTGCTGGAGATGGGAGATAAAACGGACGATCCTTTGCTGGTGCAAAAAAGCGATGAAATGAAAACTCGTTTCCAAACCATGGCGCAAAAATTCGGCTTTGTCGTTCACTGGCATATGGCCGGACCGTTTCCGCTCGATGAAAATAATGTGCAAAACGATCACGTCTCTGTTGAAAGCATCGACCTGTCCGAACCGTTGAAAGTGGGGACAAAAACCATGTCCTGGTCTGCTGTATCAGCCGATAATATTCAGGGCATTCTGCACCTGAGCGATCGGTTTGGATCCGTGCCGGGGGTGGTCTATGCCTGCGCAGAACTGATCCTTCCAAGCCCGCAGGCGGCACAGTTCAAGGTGGGTAGCAACGACGGCGTCACGGTGTGGCTAAACGGCATTAAAATTCATCATCATCCGAAAGGTCGAGTTCTCACCATCGATGAGGACCGAATCAACGTCGCTCTGCTCCAGGGACGAAACCGGGTGATAGTTCGAATCATGAATCTGGGCGGCGCCTGGCAGGCCTGTTTGCGCATCTGCGATGAACAGGGACTGTCGATGGATTGCAGCCGCTGGCCGGAGCTCTCCAACCCCTCACAAAAATAATAACAAGGAAAGGAAGTCTCGCATGCAATTTCCACGGTTGAAAACGCTGATGATCATCCTGCTGATCATGGGTACAGGGCTTTTTGCGGACGGCAAATTTTTACGAGGGGAAAACTGGCAAAGGTTTTGCACTGAGGGGAAGCAGGCGGACTTTTATGTGGCCGTGAACGGAAATGACAACTGGTCCGGCACTTTGGCAGAACCCAACGCCGCGAAAACCGACGGGCCGTTTGCCACGCTGGCGCGGGCGCAAAACGCGGTTCGCGCGTTGAAACAAAGCATCTATAAACCCAAGGTCGCTTCTGTTGAAAAGCGGTTTATCGGTTCTCCCCACCCCTTTGGCGAAGGCAAGGATATTCTGGTCTATGTCCGTGATGGGTATTACCCGCTTGACCGTCCCTTGCAGTTCACGTCGGAGGACGGCGGCGAGCGCATACAGACGAACCTGCCGACCGGTGCGTTTGAGTTTCATCAACTGAAAGAGCATTTTGTCACCTGGGCGGCTTATCCGGGTGAAAACCCGGTGATCACCGGCGGCCAACCGATCAAGAATTGGCAAAAGAAAAACGGATACTGGGTGAGCCGGCTCGATGTGGCCGCAGCGGATGCGTTTGTCGTCAACGGTGTGCTCCAGCCTTTGGCGCGCACGCCGAATGAAGGGTATTACACTCCGGCGGAACACCCGGTGTCCACCACCGCCTTAAAATATCGCCGCGGGGAGGTTCGTGCCTGGCCGGATCTTGAGGGCAACCGCATCATCATGCTGTTGCGCTGGCATACGGGACACAATTCCATCGCCCGCATCGATCAAAAAAAGCAGATGATCTATTTGAGCAAGGAAGAGAGCGGCCTCGTTGTGGTGCCGCCCAGATACTATATCGAAAACGTCAAATCCCTGATGGATGGACCGGGGGAGTGGTTTTTCGACCAAGCGTCGAGTGAATTGTCCTTCATTCCACCGGCGGGCGTTGACGACCCGCACACGCTCCACTGCGTGGTGCCGGAACTGAATCGACTGGTGTCGGTGGCCG
>JAKJDB010000377.1 GCA_022706175.1 Candidatus Zhuqueibacterota bacterium
AGCAAATAGAGTCCGGGTTTCAGCCGCAGGATCTCTCCGGCCTGAACAGCGCGGTGGACGAGCAAAGCACGAGCGCCAGTGCTGCTTCCGGGGAAGAGATTGGCGATCACTGTCTCGTCGAAAAGGCCGCCTGGTGGGGCGAGATGATAGATATTTTCAGTCAGTGTTTGCATTCTTGCTATTATATTACGAATTTCGTAATCTAATTGCAAGAAAAATTATAGATCAGATTGCTCTTTAACACAATTTACCTTCGAATCCGATCATACCGATCAGAGGGTGAAACCACCGCATCACTGCGGCCGGCTGAGGAGACTTTTAAATTCCGGCCGATCATGGTGATCCGCTTAGATTGTAAGGATCATGCCGCATCCGTTCACATGGATCGTTCATCGGCGTTTTTTCCGCCTTCATCCGCTATTTTTCCGGTTCGTCCACTCTTTTTTTCATTCCTGTGAAAAGAGTGGTATCTTGTGCCGTCAAAATTAATCTGGAAAAGGAGAAAAAAAATGAAAAGATGCAATGCTGTTGCGTTTTCGCTGCTGACCCTGGTCTGTGCGGTTCTGGCTGTCGTGCAACCCTCTCATGGTCAAAACGCCCTGGCTTTTGACCCGGTGCTCATGCCCCTGGGCACCGTGAATGTAGAGTTCGAAACAGCGCTGCCGATGCACAACCTGAGCCTGGGTGCGTCTGGCTGGTACGAGTACAAAGAGGTGCAGGCGAGATGGGCTTATGGAAAGATCCTTTATTACCCGTTCGGCAAAACCTTTCAGGGTTTGGCCCTGGGTCCGCTCGCCGGGGTTCTGCGCTACTACCGGCAGGAGGGCGAGGCGGACAAGATGGAAAAAGACACCAGTTTGATGCTGGGCGCCATCGGACAGTACAACTGGCTGCTGGGCCGCAACGATCGTTTTCTCATCGGCGTCGGTGCGTCGGTGCGCACTGCGGTAAAAGAGATCAAGCCGGAATCTCCGTTAAAGCGAGTGGATGGAGAGCTGCGGTTGGTTGCAGGCATAACTTTTTAACCTCTGGAAAGGAGCAAAAAATGAAATCGCGGTTTTTTCTCTGTTTGATGATGGCGGCCCTAACCACGGGCGCCGGGGCGATCGATTCGCCCGGACTGATGTCGAAAAGTTGTTCAACGTCGGCAGGAATTTCCAGATCTCGGTCAGCCTGATGACCGGAGTCGGCTTTGCCCAGTATCAGTACGACAAGGAGTACCGCCGGGAAAAAGTGTGGAAAGAGGAGATCATCGACCAGACCACTTTCGGCGTGCAGGAACTGAGCCTGAACCTGATGCAGCGGCTGACTGGTAACTGGTGGGTCGGCGTTCTGGCGAGCCTTCGCCACTCTGCGCCGGTGGAGCTGGTGGCTACGCCCGACAATTTGGTTAGAAACGCCGGCGTCGGCTTTGCGCTCAAGCGGACATTTTAATGACCCTGCGAGCGGCCGCGGCTTTTCACCTGCAGCGCAAAGAACTTGCGCCTTGCGATCGAGCGCGCGTCTGCGCTGAGATGCCGGGCCGCCTTTACAGGAACTGATTTTTTCCCGGATGTTTGCTTTTTTCGAATTTTTCTGTATTTTTAGTGTTGTGCCCATGCGAGGAATGAATGAGTAGAAAAATACAGCCTGCCGTTTATCTCCTGGCGGCCTCGGCTTCAGTCCAGCTGCTGCTGATTCTGTACAAGCATTTCATCGGCTATGTGGTCATCAAGAGCGTGGTCCATCTGGCGGTGATGTGGACCATCAGCACGCTGTTGAGCGTCCCGGTTTTAGCCCTGCTGATCTGGCTCGACCTGCTGCTGCTGCGACGCCTGGAAAAGCAGTCCTGGGAAAAAAAGCGCTGGTTGCGAGCCCTGCTGGAAGGACCGGCGATTCTGTTGATCGGTGGTTTGCTCGGTGTGCTGATCACCGTGCTTTTTCAGGCGTTGATCGGCTATTCGCAGCCGTTCACAGAAGTTTTGCGAAACAATCTGCTGATCGTCACTATACTGAATATCCTGATCGCCACCGGACTGGAGGCGTTCAATTTTTATCACAAGCATCAGGCGGCTGCGATGAAAGCGCAGGCGCTGGAAAAAGAGAACATTCACCTGCGCTTTGAAACGCTGAAAAAGCAGCTGGATCCGCATTTTCTCTTTAACAGCCTGAATGTGCTCGCCTCGCTGATCACCAAAGACGCGGGCAAGGCCCAGGAATTCATCGACGAGTTTTCCTCGGTCTATCGCTATACCCTGGAGGTGATCGACAAGCAGGTGGTCTCTGTGGCGGAGGAAATCGATTTTGCCCGTTCCTATCTTTTTCTGCAGCGAATCCGTTTCGGCGAAGGGGTGCAGGCCGAGATCGATGTGGATCCAGCCGTCCTGCTCCATCTTCTGCCGCCGCTGGCCGTGCAGATCCTGCTGGAGAATGCCCTCAAGCACAACATCGCCAGCCCCGCGTTTCCGCTGCGAGTGCGCATCTTTTCCACAGACGATGCGTTGATCGTGGTCAATAACGTGCAGAAAAAGGGCGGGGACACAAGGAGCCGTGGAGTGGGATTGGCCAATCTGGCAGCCCGTTACGCGCTGCTGGCCGACGAACAGCCGAAGATCATGCAAACGGCTGCGGAATATCAGGTCCGTTTACCCTTAATCGAGCCCAACTGAGATGAGAATCGCCATTGTCGAAGATGAAAGACTCTCCGCGGAACACCTGGCCGCGTTGATCAAGGAAATAGAGCCGGAGGCCGAAATCGTCGCCATGCTGGACTCTGTCGCCGCGACGGTTGCCTGGTTGCGCAAGAATGAGGCCGACCTGCTTTTCCTCGATATTCAGCTCACCGACGGCCAAAGCTTTGCCATCTTTGAGCAGATGCAAGTCGACGTGCCGGTCATCTTTACCACCGCCTATGATGCTTACGCCATTCGGGCCTTCAAGGTCAACAGCGTGGATTACCTGCTCAAGCCCATTCGCAAAGCCGAGTTGCGCGCCGGCCTGGAAAAGTTTCACCGGCTGCATTTTCCGGCGCAAAAAAATCTGCAGCAATTGATCCAGGCGCTGCAAAGATCGTCGCAGGAGTACAAGAAAAAGTTTCTCGTGCAATGCGGAGAAAAGCTGTACTATATCGAAACCAGCGCCATCGCTTTCGCTTATACTCTGGAGAAGAGCAGCTTCCTGACCACCTTTGACCGGGCGGTCCATACCGTGGATTTTTCGCTCGACCAGCTGCAGGAGATGCTGGATCCGGACGTTTTTTTCCGCATCAACCGCAAACTGATCGTCAGCTATAAAGCGATTAAAAGCATGACCGCTTTTTCACGCTCACGCATCAAACTGGATCTGCAGCCGGTTCCGCCGAAAACCATCGATGCCCTGGTGAGCGTAGAGCGGACCCACCGCTTCAAAGAGTGGATCGATAAATAACCGGCACGGCTGCAGCCGACTTTATCCTTAGCCCGGGAGGCAGGCTGGGTTTTGATCTATGGAACGAGTTCCGTCTGGGCTATGTGTGGGATTTCAGAGTGGCCGGGACGCCTGTGTTTATCACTGCCCAATGGCCATTGGGCTTTTCGCTCTATTCCGATGACAGCGCCAAGCCGGAATCTTTTAAAAAGCATGCCAAAGACCACCCCTTGTTTTATTTCCCGCCCATGTTCTTTATCGGCATCAGATTTTAGCTTTTTCGTCTGCGGCAGCCTGTCCATCAGCCGTCTCGGCAATGGCATGGCCATTGGGTGAGAAACCAGAGGGGCAGAGTGGATGAATCCTGGTGAAGGGTTAGCCTTTGCGTGTCACTGATGTTGGGTCAGCGCCTGATAGAGTTTCATCTGGCTGCTGTGGTTAAAGAGGCGCAACCCGGCGCGGAGAAACATATAGAGCTGTTGCCAGAGGAAGAGCAGGGCAATAGTCATGGCCGAGGGGGCGTGGAGCAGGTCTGCCACCGGATTATAGATCAGCAGTCCGAGCGGGCTGATGGCGGCCAGCAGCAGTGACAGGGCGAAAACGCTGCCGAAGCGGCGGGC
>JAKJDB010000378.1 GCA_022706175.1 Candidatus Zhuqueibacterota bacterium
AGCCATTGTTCATCGCGCGTGTAGCGATAGTGCTCGCCCAGGCTCCACAACACCGCGCCGGTTTCCAGCATATAGCCGCCAAAGTTCTGCATCATGCCGTCGTCGCGCTGTTTGTCGAGAAAATAGGTCAACGCCCGGCGGGCGATGTCGTGCCGGCCCATGGAGTCAAAGGTCTGGATGATGGGCGCGCTTTCCGAGCCGATGGGACAATAGACGCCGATGGCAGGCGCCAGCGTACCATCCGGCTCCAGCCCATAGGTGATGAGATCGAGGTGCAGCCATCCGGCGCGGATCATCTCTTCGATGCGTTGTTCCGGCAGCTCGATCCGGCCGGCGGCAGCCAGTTTGGCTTGCCAAAAGCTGCGGCCATCCGTCAGCGCCTGATCGAAATCGATCCCCTGCAACGCTTGTGCGCGTTCCTCCGAAATCGGGCGATTGGGGATGGCCATGGTCAGCTGAATGCGGCCGCCCGGCTGCAGCAACACGGACACCTCTTCGTTCCGCAAAGGGTTGTCCTGCAACCGGGAGGCGGCAAAGACGCGGCCGCTTTTGTATCGAGAGAGGCCGGTGGCCGGGTTGAACGTCCACTGGTCCGGTTTAATCGATAAGGGGGTCGCTGTTTTCAGAAAGGCATAGCGCGGCGTCTGCGCCGTGTTCTCAGCGGTCACGCGCAGAAACAGAACCGTCTCCTCCTCCTGGTTCATCTCAACCGGCTCCAGGCGCTTGAAGGCCGCCTCCTGCTCCGCGGTAAAGGTGTGGCCGGCGCTGTAGCCGTCGGCCACTAAAAAATGGGTGCCGCGCAGAGTCTGCGGCTGCAGCCGCTGTTTTTCCATTCCCGCGAAGGCGGTCAATTCGTAGCGAATGCTTTCATCGATCAACGTTCCATGCAGGATCGGCAGACAGCCCTCATCCAGCCGGCGGGTGATGCACGTCTGAACGCCCCATCCCCGGCCCATAATGAACCCATAGCGCGCTGCCCGGTCGTTGGTCTCCGCCAGACGGACTTCGGTTCCAGCCATACGCGGCTGCACCCAGTCCAGCCGTTCACCGACGCTAAAGGTGCGCATATCGCGGCTGACTCCCAGCCAGGTCTGGCAGCTCATCTCCTGCGTTTGAGCGGCGGCATGGGCAAAGGATTCTTCCGGCTCCTGGTTGATCTGCGCTAATTTGCTCAGCCAACCGCGCCCGCGTATCTGCGATGCGATGGTGGAATAGTCGCGCGGATCCTGTGCCTCGGTCACCGCCAGGCCGAAGGAGGGCAGGAACACCGGATGATCGCGATGAACATCGCGGAGAAAAAAGCTGCAGGAATCCCGATCGGTCTGCAGGCTGATCAATGCGGCCGGATATTCGTCCGCCTGGACGCTCACCGCGAGGGCAAAAGGAGCCCGGGCTGCAGCGGAAAAGCGGTTTCCATTTGTTTTCCCTTTGCCAAGCACCACGCGCGACGACCGCAGCAGGCCGTTGCTGACATGGATCGATCCGGAGCGCGGCGCCTGATGCCAGACGATTTTCAGCGAACGGATTTCGGCCGCATGAAGGGAAACAGCAAAGATAAGAAGGATGAGAGGCAAAAGATGGGGACAACGGTTCATGGTTGATTTATGCTTTCTTGTCGTGAAGGGCTAAATTTGTGAGCTATTGCCCGTTATGCGAATATTTGATGAAAAGGTACTCCATCTAAAAGTAAAAATCAATACTTAAACAGAACGTGGGCCTGTGTTGGCGGATTAGGCCGCTGACTGGTTGGGGCTGATCGCTGATCACTGCACCGGTGGTCTGGGCTGCATGTACAGCTCATGGGCTTGTGTTGGCGGATTAGGCCGTTGCCGGGTTGGGGCTGATCGCTGCATGGGCGGTCTACACCGCATACACCTCGGAAATCTGGAATAAAATCAGAAACCTGAGGCCTGCAAGGGCGGTTACGGCCGGCACAGGTTGCTCATGGTATTTGCCTTGATAATTAAATGATTAATTTTATATTAATTAATGTGAAAAACCGTTTTGCGGCAACCAGGGCGCCATCATTTAAGTATGGCATTCAAGTTGCGTGATGTGGAGTATGACAAAGATCGTTACAAACCATTGGAAAAATGGATTGCTGCGCATCCTGTCGCTGTGTGTGCCGGCGGTTGTGACCGGATGCAGCAACAATTATAGCACTATTGATTTTTAATCCGGTCAGTGTAAACGCAAAAGATTTTTCAGTAGGCTTGAAGAGCGGAATCGTTCTCAGTAGAATAAGTTCAATTGATAAGTTATACTCTTATTCTCAAAACGAAGGCTATCCAAAATATGCTTGTCCTCCGGGTCTCTTCGCCGCACTTTTTGGAGAAGTTAGGTTTTTAAGAATATTTCCATTATAAGTGAATTAGGATTTTTAAAAACGACAGCAAAAATCACGATAACCACATCAACAGAAGCTATTCCAGAAAAAAAATATTACGGCACCTATTTTCGTCTTCCTTTAATCGTAAAGTATCAACCTGCGCGGCTTTTTATGCCTTATTTGCTGTGTGGCGTTGATATGGGAAGAAAAAACTCGCTTGGTGATTGGTTATAATCTGGGAATTGATGTTTCTTGCAAACGTTTTTGCATAGGTTTTTCTTATCATCACGACCTAAACAAGTCACAACGATTTGCCATCTATCAAATCCAAGATGCCTTTTCCACTTTTCGAACAACTGTGACTTATTCACTAAAAACATACTTAAAAGATGGAGAGGTATTATGAAAGGTTTTTTCGCCTGCTTGTTCGTTTTGCTGCTCATTCCCCGAATACAGGCGGGCGAAAACTATGTGACCGGCGGTATTAATTCTTCCCGCTTCTATGATGTGGGTTCAAAGCCCGTGTTGGGGTATTCATTAGGATAAAGTCGAACAGAATATGAGAGATGAAGCGAAAAAATTTTACTGGTTGCTCGTCGCCACTGCGCTTTTGCTGTGCTTTTGCAAAGGAAACAAGAATCCGGTGTCGTTCGGATACGGCCAAAGTGATTTTGCCATTTATTTCCTGGCGGATGAAAAGCTGAAAATGAAGGATGTCTATGATAAGAACCTGAGTGAACTGGAACTGGCGCTCAGGCCCTGGCTGGATGCGAACGACATCCGTTTTTACGATTGGTCCAGCCATTGTATTTATCTGAAAAAAGACAAAACGCATTTTATCCCTGGATGGATCAAGGGGAAATACAACAACACCTTTCCTGAAGAGTGGGCTGATAAACCATTCGTAGTAGTCGCCAAGGGTCAAAAATGCTATTTGGGTTTTTTTTATCGTGCTGTTGTATCGACGACGCCATGGTTCGCGCCCAGGATCTGTGATGTTCCCTATAACAGCTCTTTTCCCTCTGATGTAATCTATGTGGAATGGGAATGGCTTTATCGGGACACTCCGCAGGATAATCCTATTGTGAAGGATGCATTGCTCGATGCCGGGCTTTACCACGGTGGGATCAGCATAGTGTTTGATAATAATGACGCCAATACGCTTCGTGTGATCGAAAATGCCGATACCAGCACTGTCTCGTATAAATTTACTCTGATCAACAAAGATGTAGATGATCTGTATATTCTTGATCCTGACAAGATGGGAGTTTACTTATTCCATGAGTTTACTAATGGATTGCTGCTATATAACCTTGCAACGAGACGGGACCATTATCCCAATTGGAGAAAGAGAGTTGTCTTGCCTTCGCCTGGCTATTGGTCGCCGGATTGGTATACGAAAATAAAAAGTGGTCAGTCGGTGCAAAGAACCATGGTGGTGAAGGGCTACCCTTATTTTACTACTGACGAATATCTGTTTCAATTCAATTTTTTGGGATCATGGCGAAACATGGAAAAAGAGGTCAGAGAAGTTGCTAATGGCCGTACTGTTTCAGTAAAATATAGACAGATAAAAAACTTTTAGTATAGGGCATGGATTTGTATATTAAACCAACAAGGAGAACAAGCCATGCCAAAAGAAAAATATCAAGCGAATTTCAAAGTG
>JAKJDB010000009.1 GCA_022706175.1 Candidatus Zhuqueibacterota bacterium
CTCGCACGCGACTTCCCCCGCCGGATGTAGTTCGGGGAAAATGGTCTCCGCCTCCCCCTCCCATCGTTGGGTCAGTAACCGAAATGTACATCTGAGAGTGCTGATGCGCTTTAAATGCCCCATAGACTGCTTTTTATACCGACAAGCGCCGTGTACTGCGGATAACGCCTATAACTTACTAAATAATTCTAAACAATTCCAACACTTTTCCTTGCATGGCCGTTTTTTTTACCACCCGGCTACGGTTTTATTCAATATTTCCTGGCTTATTTTGGCCATGGCTTCGCTCAGGCCGTCCTTCCGGCTGTCTGGGCCGAGATTCGGATCAAAGCTGCCCCACTGGGTGATGCGCTCCTCCCATAATTTCAGCCGTTTCGTCTGATCCGTGCACAGCACCTGCACGGTGAGGTACACCTTGAAATCCTCCACCTGTTCAGCGGCATCAAAAGCGCCGGCGCGATCCTCGAGGCTGAGCACAGCGCCCTCCACCAGCACATCCGCTGAACCCCGTTCACCTATTTTCAGGCTGTTATCGCGGGTGAACTCTCTGAGCACCGCATCGGTCAGATCTTCGGCAATGGCAAACTCGGCGGTCCGGTTCTCGAACAGCGGCACGGCCACCGTCTTGAGATGCGGCGGCAAGGACCCGGAAAACGAATAGAGGCCGCAGCGTAAAAACACAACCGCTGTCAGCACCAGGAACAGCGGGCTCAAGCCTTTTCGCATCCGGACGTGCCGGTCCGTGCGGTCACGGTTTTCCTGCGGATTATTTGATTTCATAGCGTTCAATCTTACGATAGAGCGTGCGTTCACTCAATCCCAACAGCTGCGCGGCTTTGCGTTTGTTGCCGCCGGTGCGCAGCAGAGCGGCACGGATCATCTCCTTCTCCATGTCGGCCACGGATTTGCGTTCCGCTTTTTTTCCGCCGTTCTCTTCCTCCGTGGTCTCAAAATAATCGATGGTCTGGTCTTCACGCCAGGGATTGAGATGATAACTGGGACGTGACTGCGCCACCATCAACTCGCGCAATTGAGCGATTTCACTTTTTATCTCGAGGAGAAGGCGAAAGAGAAACTCACGCTCCATCTCCTCTTTAGTCAGATGGACGGTCATGGGCAGATTCTTGCTCGTACCGGCAGGCTCGCTAAGGTATGTTCCCACCAGGCGGTCATCCAAACGGCGTCCGCGTTCCAGGACGATCATCTTTTCAACAATGTTCTTCAATTCGCGGATGTTGCCTGGCCAATGATACTGCTGCAGCCGGTTCAGACCGCTTTCGGTCAAGCCGTCAAATTCGATGTGGTTGTCCCGGCAGAAATCATCAGCGAACTTGCGCACCAGCAGCGGGATATCCTCCGGCCGTTCCCGCAGACTGGGCACATGAATGCGTACGGCGTTGAGCCGGAAAAAGAGATCATCGCGAAAATGGCCTTTGCGCACCTCCTGCGCCAGGTCCTTGTGCGTAGCGGTGATCAAGCGCACATCCACCTGGTGCACGGCGGTGCCGCCCACGCGCATGAACTCACGGGATTCGAGAACGCGCAGCAGCTTTACCTGAGTCGTCAGCGGCAGGTCGCCGATCTCGTCGAGAAAAATGGAACCCTGATGGGCCTGCTCGAAATAGCCGCGGCGGCTGCTCACCGCACCGGTAAAAGAGCCCTTTTCATGCCCAAAGAGTTCCGACTCGATGATCCCTTCGGGAATAGCGCCGCAATTCACGGTCACCAACGGTTGGTCCTGGCGCCGACTGAGATGGTGAATGGCGCGGGCGACCAGCTCTTTGCCGGTGCCGCTCTCTCCGCTGATCAAAACCGTAATGTCCGTGGGCGCCACCTGTTCGATGGTCTCCAGCAGTTGGACGATCTTTTCCGAATCGCCCAGAATGCCGGTCTTGAGGGACAGCTCGCGATGGCGGTCCGGGGAACGGCTGGGAGGCGTGTGTCCATTCATGATGACCGGCCCATCCTAACGGCGCTGACGAAAATAGGCCACGGTCTCCGCCAGACCCTTGTCGATGGACCAACGGGGCTTCCACCCCAGTTCGCGGCCCGCTTTGCCGGGGTTGATGACGCTGCGCATCTGCTCGCCCTCTTTCTTCGCCTCATGCTTCTCCGGCATCCGCGCGCCGGTCAGTTCATTGAGCTTTTGAAAAAGTTGATTGACCGAAGTCTCCACCGCGGTGCCGATGTTGAACGTGTCGCAGCCGGACACGCTCAAAGCGGCGACGTTGGCGGCGACGACGTCTTTGACAAAGACAAAGTCGCGGGTCTGTTCGCCGCTGCCGTAGATCACCGGCTGCCGGCCGGCGAGCATGCGCTCGCAGAAAATGGCCACCACGCCGGCCTCGCCATGCGGATTCTGCCGCGGGCCATAGACATTGGCGTAGCGCAGGGCGACGTACTGCAAGCCATAGGTCAGATGGTAAAAGAACAGATACTTTTCACCGATCAGTTTGGTGATGCCGTAGGGCGAGTAGGGTTGGGTTTTGTGCGACTCGTCCGCCGGAAACATATCCTGTTCGCCGTAGATGGCGCCTCCGGAAGAGGCAAAGATGACTTTTTGTACGCCGGTATGGGCGCAGTTCTGCAACAGGTTGAGAAAGCCCAGTGCGTTGACCTCAGCGTCATAGATGGGATCCTCCACCGAACGACGAACATCCATCTGCGCCGCATGATGGTTGACGACGTCAAACCGGTGCTGTTCAAAAATCGCGCTCACATTCTTGTCGCGAATGTCCATCTGATGGAAAACGGCTTTGGGGTTCAGGTTCTCTTTGCGACCGGTGGACAGATTGTCCACAATAACGACCTCATGTCCGGCTTCGATGTAGGCATCGGCGATATGAGAAGCGATGAATCCGGCGGCGCCGGTGATGAGAATTTTCATAAGACCTCGTGAGTGGAAAGTAGAAAGAGATTATCCGTTTGCTGGCATATGATCGTTCCGCTGTGGAAGACCGGTGGTTCACAGATACGCCAATCCCTTGGCGCCGATGTCCTTACGATAATACGCTCCATCAAAGGTGATCTTGCCCACCGCGGCATAGGCTTTGTCGATGGCCTGGGGCAAGTTTGGGGCCAGGGCGGTGACCGAGAGCACGCGCCCGCCTGCGCTCACGCAGCGTCCGTCGACCAGACGGGTGCCGGCATGAAAGACCTTGACCTCGCGGGCGAACGGTCCTTCACTGCCGAGGATCACCTGACCGGTCTGATATTTATCCGGGTAGCCGCCGGAGGCGAGCACTACGGTTACGGCGCTGGAAGCATAATGCCTCCATGTGATCTCGGCGAGGCGGCCGTCGATGGCGGCCAGCATGGCTTCCACCAGATCCCCTTTGATCAACGGCAACACCACCTGCGTCTCCGGATCGCCGAACCGGCAGTTGTACTCCAACACCTTGGGACCATCGGCGGTCAACATAATGCCGGCGTAGAGCACGCCTTTGTAAGGTCTTCCCTCCAGCGCCATGCCGCGGATCGTCGGCTCCAGGATATCCCGCTTCATGCAGGTCATCAAAGCTTCTGACACGAACGGACACGGCGCATAAGCGCCCATGCCGCCTGTGTTAGGCCCCTGATCGCCGTCCAGAATGCGTTTATGGTCCTGCGCCGGCAACATCGTGAGCACGTTCTCGCCATCTGAGAGCGCGAGGACAGAGACCTCCTCGCCGCTGAGGCACTCTTCGATGACCACCCGTCGGCCTCCTTCGCCGAACGCATTCTGAGCCATTAACTGCTCCAGGGCTTCATGGGCCATCAGCCGTTCCGGGCAGACGATCACGCCCTTGCCTGCGGCCAGTCCGTCCGCCTTGACCACCAGCGGCCCTTGCTGACGGTTGACAAAATCTTTGGCTTTCTGCAGATCATCAAAAACTTCATACGCGGCCGTGGGAATGTGATAGTGCGCCATGAGGTGTTTGGCAAAAGCCTTGCTGCCCTCCAACTCGGCCGCACGGCGAGTGGGGCCGAAAATTTTCAGCCCATTGTCGGTGAACAGGTCGACGATGCCCATGACCAGCGGGACCTCCGGTCCGACGACGGTCAGATCGATCTTTTCCTTGACCGCGAACTGCAGCAGCTCCTGCGGCCGGTCCGCAGCGATGGGAATGCAGCGGGCTTCGCGGCTGATGCCGGCGTTGCCCGGACAGCAGAACACCTTTTTGACCAAGGGGCTTTTCCTGATCTTCCAGACCAGCGCATGTTCACGGCCGCCGCCGCCGATGACCAGTACCTTCATTTTTTAATCTTATCCCTTTCGCCTGATCGTTTTCGCATCGTCTCGTTCATGCGCAAACCGTCGATCTGATCCCGCAGGTCAGCCGCCCGCTCAAACTCGAGCTGCGCAGCGGCATCGAACATCTTTTTCTCCAGATCGCGGAAGAGCTCTTCTTTTTCCGTTGGCGCCAGCTTGACCCATTTGCGCATAAAGTCGGGATCTTCCAGCAGCACGCCGGACCGGACCGGACCGGGTGCGGCCTTGGCATCGGCAACCCGCGTGGCGCCCATCACATCCTGCACGGACTTGTAGATGGAATGCGGGGTGATGCCATGCGCCCGATTGTACTCCGCCTGGATCTTGCGCCGCCGCTCGGTCTCGTCGATGGCTTTTTTCATCGAATCCGTAACGCGATCGGCGTAAAAAATCACCTTGCCGGCGATGTTGCGCGCGGCGCGCCCTGCGGTCTGAATCAGCGATCGCTCAGAACGCAGATAGCCCTCTTTGTCCGCATCCAAGATGGCCACCAGGGAGACCTCGGGCAGGTCCAGCCCCTCGCGCAACAGGTTGATGCCCACCAGTACATCGAACTCGGCCAGCCGCAACTCGCGCAAAATCGCCACCCGTTCCAGCGCTTCGATCTCGGAATGCAGATAGCGCACCCGAATGCCGACGTTGGCCAGATAATCGGTGAGGTCCTCTGCCATGCGTTTGGTCAAGGTGGTCACCAGAATGCGTTCTCCGCGCGCCGCCCGTTCCCGAATCTCGGCGATCAGATCGTCGATCTGGCCCTTGACCGGACGCACGTCGATCTCGGGATCCATCAAGCCGGTGGGGCGGATCACCTGCTCCACCACCACTCCTTCAGAAAACTCGAGCTCCATGTCGCCCGGCGTCGCGGAGACAAAAATACATTTATTAATGGATCTTTTAAACTCGTCAAAATTCAACGGCCGGTTGTCCAGTGCAGAGGGCAGGCGAAAACCGTATTCCACCAGCGTCTCCTTGCGCGACCGGTCGCCGTGATACATGGCCTGCACCTGCGGCAGGGTGGCGTGCGATTCATCGACGATGAGAAGAAAATCCTTGGGAAAATAATCGATCAGAGTGGCCGGCCGCTCTCCCGGCTGACGATGAGACAGATGACGGGAATAATTTTCAATGCCCGAGCAGTAACCGATCTCCTCCATCATCTCCAGATCATACCGGGTGCGGGATTCCAATCGCTGGGCTTCCACCAGTTTATTCCGGCTGCGCAGCCAGTCCAGCCGTTCCTCCAATTCCTCGCGAATGTTGCGGATCGCCGTCTGCAGGCGCGGCGAAGTGGTGACAAAGTGTTTCGCCGGATAAATGACCGCCTTTTCCAGATCGCGCTTGATCTCGCCGGTGAGCACATCCACCGCGCGGATCGCTTCGATTTCGTCGCCGAACATTTCGAGACGCAACGCTTCGGTCTCATGAGCCGGAATCACCTCCACGACATCGCCGCGGACGCGGAACGTGCCGCGCTCAAAAGCCAGATCGTTGCGGGTATATTGGATGTCCACCAGCTTTTTCAGCAGCGCTTGACGGTCGATGCGCTGACCCTGCTGCAGGGTGAGCAGCAGCTCCTGCCAAACCTCCGGAGAACCCAAACCATAGATGCAGGAGACCGAAGCGACGATGATCACGTCTTCGCGGGAGAGCAGAGACCCGGTGGCGCGCAGGCGCAGTCGATCGATCTCATCGTTGATCGAAGAATCTTTTTCAATATAGGTATCGGTGCTCGGAAGATACGCCTCCGGCTGATAGTAATCATAATAACTGATAAAATATTCCACCGCATTGTCGGGAAAAAAATTGCGCAGTTCGCCGTACAACTGAGCGGCCAGCGTTTTATTGTGCGAAATCACCAGGGTGGGGCGTCCGTAAGCGGCGATGACATTGGCCATGGTGTAGGTCTTGCCGCTGCCGGTCACACCGAGCAATGTCTGATAACGCGCCGTTCCACGCAATCCGTCCAGCAACTGCGCCACGGCCTGCGGTTGATCGCCCTGCAGGGTGAACTGGGACACCAGTTTGAATTTTTCCATAAAACAATATACTATCT
This sequence comes from Candidatus Zhuqueibacterota bacterium, assembly GCA_022706175.1. Next base: position 6,306 of record JAKJDB010000009.1, read on the forward strand.
CCGGCAAAAAGAATCAAGCCTGAAAAATACCGATAAAATCATTGACTGTCTTGAAAACAGTAAGTAAATTAGTCGAAATCAACTCATCCATCCACCACTTAAATTTTGGAGATCCAGGTTGCGATCCGGATTGCGCTCTACGTTATGGATACTTTTGCTTCTTTGCTCAGCAACCTTCGCATCTCTTTTCAGCTCTTTTCAAACCCGCGCCCTGTGGGTGACCCGCTGGGATTATCACAGTAAAGCGGATCTGCAACAGATTTTCGACAACGCGGCCGCCGGCCATTTCAACACCATTCTGTTTCAGGTGCGCGGTAACGGCACGGTGGCCTATCGATCCGACCTCGAACCACGGGCCGCCGAACTGTCCGGTCAGCCCGCCGACTGGGATCCCCTGCAGGAGGCCATCGAACTCGCCCATCAGCGCGGTCTGCAGCTGCACGCCTGGATCAACCTGTATCCCGGCTGGATGGGCGACGATCCGCCGAGACAGCGCAGCCAGCTGTATCACACGCATCCGGACTGGTTCATGGTCGATGCCGCCGGACGACGCCAGCTGGCGAACGACCATTATACTTTTCTCTCTCCCACTCATCCGGCGGTGACACCTTATCTGTTGAGCGTCTGCCGTGAGCTGGTCGACCGCTATCCCGTGGACGGGTTGCATCTGGATTATATCCGCTTTCCTGGTCCGGCGTTTTCCTATGATATCCCCTCCGTCGGCCGCTTTCGCATCCAGCACGGCGTTGGACCGGAGCAGGACCAGGCGGCCTGGTCCGCTTTTCGCCGCCAGGCGATCAGCGATTTCCTCCATCAATTGCGCAAAACCCTGCGCCTGAACCATCCGCAAATGATTCTGACCGCTTCAGTCCTGGGCGATTATGACGAGGGCTATCGCGTTTATCTGCAGGACAGCCATGAATGGCTGGCGGCTGATCTCGTCGACGCCATCTTTCCGATGATCTACACCCCAGACAACCTTCGCTTCCGCCGGTTGCTGGCCGACCATCGGCTCAACGACCACCGGCGGCATGTGTTCGCCGGCATCTATATCAAAAACGCCGACCGGCTCCAGCGCCAGTTGCAGATCGCACAGGAGCTGGGCTGCCAGGGAGTATCCTTGTTCTCCTATGAACTGCTTTATCCCAGCCATGTCATGCTCGACAGTTTCTGCGAGATCCTTCAGGATCAATGGCCGGATGAAAGCCAGCCTGCTCCCATGGCGTGGAAGGCACAAAGCCGCGACACACAGGGTCCGCAGGTCCACGAGGCTTACACCCTGCCGGTGCAGGTGTACAGCAACGCCAAATTCAAGATCGCCGCACGCATCAGCGATCCCAGCGGCGTGTACGACGACAAAACAGGGTCCAACGGACAGGGCATCTACCTGCTCTACGATCGCGTCTGGCCGCCGGACAAGGGCCAGGAAGTCCGGCTCAGTCCGCTGAAAAATCGCTCCGGCTGGTACATCACCGACGAAGCGCTGCGCTCTGAAAATGCCGGACTCGATTTTCGATTTCGCATCTTTGCCTGGGACGACTATCATGAATCCGCAGGCCATGCCAAACGCAACCTCGGTTTCAGCGATATCTGGTCCCTCTGCATTCTATCGCCGACGGAGACCTACCAGTCCAACGGAACCTTTGGCCCTGAGGTGTGGGATCCCCTCGCCATTGCCATGGATCAACGTCATCACCTGTGGGTGGTGACCCAAACCGGCAAGCAGATCGAGATCGTAAAACCGGACGGCGCCCCGGCGGCTTTTTCACCCATCCACACCGGGCTGAACGTCGATTTCAATCAGGAACCGTTGGAGCCCATCTCCGGCCTGACCTTTTGTCCGCCCAACGTCATGTGCGTCAGTTCCGGCAGCAGCCGGCGCATCTATCGTTATGATGCAGCCAGCGGCGCTCCATTGCCCTCCATCGAACTCTCCTTTCAACCGTCCGGATTGGCCTGCGACAAGATGGGCCACATCTTTGTGTTGGAGAACGGCAGCAGTCGCTGGCATGTGCTCTCTTATCTGGGGATTGAAATGCTGGGCAGCCCGTTGGGCATCGAACACACCGCCGAGGACATCGCGGTCCTTGACGACGGCAGCCGTGTTTTCATCAGCGACCGCAGCACCGGCGGCGTCCAGTGCTGGCAGGGGGCCATAGAGGGCTATCGGGTGCGCTATTGGCAGGAGGCTGATCTGCCGGCTGTGGATGTGGGATGGGCCCGCATCGCCAGCGATCGATCAGATTACGTCTATGTGCCGCACAGCCAGCGCGGCGCGATCACTATTTTTAACCGCAGCGGAAAACCGGTGGAATATCTGCTGGGGGGCAAGCCGGGACTGAACGCACCCCGCGACATCGCGGTCTCGACCACCGGGGATTCGCTCTATGTGATCGAATCCACCGGATCGGGTCCCACCCATATTTTACAGTGGATCAAAAAGGTTCGCTGAACCGCAGCGCGGTCAGCGTTTTCTCGACGCCCGGTTCCGGGCAATCAGAATGGAACAGGGCAGATCGTGCAGGGTTTGCTCCAGGTCATTGGGGAACAGCCGATCCCACAGCGCCGGCTCTTTTTTCGGCGCATGGATGACAAAGAGATCGGCGCCGATGTCGCGGGCAAAAGCCAGGGAGGGAGAATGCTCCTTCTCATACAGACTCTGCACATGATAGGGGATTTCCCAGACCAGCTGCTTGCTGAGATACTGCTGCAGCTTTTTATCCTCCCGCCCATAGATCTTTTTATAATCTTCAGGGGTCATGATTTTATTCTTTTTCAACGTGCTTTCAGGGATGCGGAACGCGTGGGTGAAATAGAGATCTCTGGCGCCGGTCAACACCGCCAGTTTGGCCGCCAGATCCACGCCGATGTCGCTGGAGCGGTGGTATTCCACCGCGTGATGGATTTTACGAAACCCGACCGGTTCATCCGCAGGATTGATGTGCAGCAGCACGGAACAGGGCGCCTGCCGGGCCAGATTACGGCCGATCGAGCCGAGATAGTATTTGAAAAATCCTTCGCGCGGCAACACCCCTGCCACAATGAAATCCGCGTGATGCTCATGGGCGGCCTGAAGCAACACCTCCTCTGCCGACCCGCTGCGCAGCACCAGCTCCAGGTCGGCTGCGCCGGCAAAACGAGACTCTTCGATCATCTTAGCCATCCGCTCCCGATTCTCCGTGCTGGGTTCGCCGGCGTGCACAATGACCGGCGACAGGCCCAGACTGGCTAGAAACGGCTGTGCTTCGTTCAACAGCGCCAGCGCACGGGGCGAGAACGAAGAGGCAACCACCGCCCGCTTTTTAGTAAAATCCGTCGATTTTACCAACATGGCATCTACCGCTTTGCACTAAATGATTCGACCATTTGGTTAATCTTTTAGTTTAAGAAAATATTCTTAATTTGCCAAGGATTTTTTATCCCTTGCATCTGGCGACGGGATTCCTAAATTAAACCTTATGGCGAAGATGCGAACCCTAAAGGCTCAAGCGATGATCATGGGATCGACCGCCACCCTCTGGCAACTCGTCCTGATGCGCGAATGGATGACCGTTTTTTACGGCAACGAACTGATCATCGGTCTCGTGCTGTCAGGCTGGCTGCTGTTCGTTGCCGTGGGCTGTCAGGTGGGGGACCGCTATGGCAACGTTCGGTGGACGCCGGCGTTATTATGCGCTGCCTTTATCCTCTGCCTGTGGATCGTCTTTGTGAGCATGAAACACCTTCGCGTACTGGCGCAGATTCCTGCGGCAGAGGCGGTTTCGCTGCCGCGCATGCTGGGATTCATGGCTCCGGCGCTGGGCCTTCCGTGCATCATCTGGGGGTGCTGGTTCAGCCGGTTGTCCGCACTTTTGGCCGCTCACCGCATCCGTTCTGCCTCCACCCTGATTTATATCTACGAGGCCGCCGGCGCAGTAGTGGCCGGCCTGGCCTTTACCTTATGCCTGGCCAAATGGTTTGACAATTTTTACATCCTTCTTTTCCTCTCGTGCCTCCTCTGCCTCAGCATGGCCATTCTTTTACAGCGGCGGCGCTGGGCCTGGGCCGCGCTGGCCATCCTCGCCGTGAGTGTCTGCAAGGGCCCGTCCTGGGATCGCGCGCTGAATGAAAAATTCTGGCACTCCCTGGCGCCAGGCGTTAAAGTGAAAGCAACCTGGGGCACCCGCTACGGCCAATGGGCCGTGCTCGACTGGGGCGGCGAAACCGCGCTCTACTGCAATGGTCTTAAACAAAGCATCCTGCCCGATCCGGTGAGCAACCAGGGGCTGGCTGGACAAATTCTAACTCAGCATCCGCATCCGCATAAAGTGCTGCTTATCGCCGGTGGACTGGGCGGCCTCGCGCAGACGTTGGCTCCAGGGATCGATCTCACCTATGTCGAAATGGATGAGAACGCGCTGCGACGTACGATCCCTTTTTTAAACGAGCCCTGGCATGTGCCCACCGTGTTTCAGGACGGGCGGCGTTTCCTGCTGACAACCCGACAGCAGTATGATATGATCATCATCAACGCCGGCCGCCCCAGCACAGCGCTGACCAACCGACTGTACACCCGCGAGTTCCACCAGCTCGCGAAACGCCGACTAAACGCCGGCGGCGTGCTGGCCTATTGCGCGGTCCCGGCGGGTGAAAATATAATGGGCCCTGAACTGCATCATCTCAACAGCGCGCTCTACCAGGACCTGGCCTCGTGCTTTGCCCATGTGCTGGCATGGCCCGGCGACGCGGCGCTCTATTTCGCCTGCGACCACGCAGGTGTCCTCTGTCGCGACCCGGACCGTCTGGCGCAGCGCTATCTCGATCTCCGGCGCCGGGATCGCTATTTTCATCCGCAGATGTTTCGCACTCTCGTTCTACCGGAACGGCTCGATCACTTTAGCCGCTCGCTGCAGCAAACGAAAGCGAGCAATCGGGATGAACGGCCGGTCAGTTATTATCTGGATTGGTTGATCTGGCTCAAACAGGTCTCCGGTTTTTCCGCACCGGCCGCCACGCTGCGGCCGCAGCCGGTGCTGCCGATCGCCTTGGTCCTCAGCCTGGGACTGATGATCCTGTTCTGGCTACGCCGGCGCAGCTCCGCCGGCCTGCTGATGATCATGGCCCTCAACGGCCTGATCGCCATTGCGGTGAACATCATTTTTCTTTTGATGCTGCAAAGCCTGTACGGCTATGTGTACGAAGGCATGGGCTGGGCAGTGGCCGCTTACATGGCCGGCATGACGATCACGGCGGCGGCGGTGCACCGGTTTGAACCAGCGCCGGAGCGGTGGATTCCGCGCATCGGCCTGGGTACGCTGGTCTTTCTGTTGACGGTTATGCCGGTCTTTCGGCAATTCATGGTTCACTCCGGCATAGCCCTGTTCTTTCTCTGGCTTGTGATCGGCGGCGCTTTCGCCGGCGCCCTGTTTCCCTTGCTCAACCGGTTGCTGCGTCATCAGGGCGAAAAAAATCTCTCCAGTCTGTACGCAGCGGACTTGATCGGTTCCTCCCTGGGCGCATGGCTGGTAAATTTTTTCGCCGTACCCATGCTCGGTTTTACCGCCACCTTGCATTGGCTATGCGGATTTTGCGCTCTGGCGCTGGCAGGATCCGTAGTGTTCGTCAGGAGCAGATAACATGATGCATGCAAGAGTTGCTCTTTTACTTTCCGCATTGCTAGGGAGTACATGTATGGAATCAAATACGCCCCAACCGGAAAGTTCGTCCGAGGAGCAGTTTCGCCGGATGCGCGAACAGATGGTCTTGGTCCAGATCGAAGAACGCGGCGTCAGGGATAAGCGGGTGCTGCAGGCCATGCGCAAGACTCCCCGCCATCTCTTCGTCCCTGCTGAATATCGAATGCTGGCCTATCGTGATCATCCACTGGCCATCGGCTATGAACAGACCATCTCGCAGCCGTACATCGTCGCCTACATGACGGAACAGCTCCAACTCGTACCCGGCGACAAAGTGCTGGAGATCGGCACAGGATCCGGATATCAGGCGGCGGTGCTCGCCGAACTGGTGGATCAGGTGTATTCGATCGAGATCATAGAGCCGCTCTGCCGGCAGGCGCAGGAACGGCTGAAGAAGCTGCACTATGACCGGGTGTACGTACGCTGCGGAGATGGCTATGCCGGCTGGCCCGAGGCGGCGCCCTTTGACGCCATCATCCTAACCGCAGCGCCGGCAACGATTCCCGAGACCCTGGTGGCGCAGTTGGCGGTGAACGGCCGCATGATTCTGCCGGTGGGAGAAGAAAGACAGGAGCTGGTGTTGATCGAAAAGTACGCTGACGGCAGCCTGCATCGTCATACCCTCCTGCCGGTGCGATTCGTCCCTATGACCGGAGGCCTCCGCAGTCTGCCCGAAGACGATAAAAAGTGACCGATGCCCTGTAACATCCCGCGGTCCGAATCGTATGTATAGAAGGAAAAGGGCTTGCTTTTTCACAACTTGTCGGTACTGCTTCATTGCCTGCTTCAGCGCACCTCGACGCAAATGGGTATGAGGGTTTTCCGGAAAGCGAGGAAACACTATGGATACTACCGCACCGCAGCGTAAATTATATCGCTCCCGTCGGCATAAAGTCATCGCCGGTATCTGCGGCGGGTTCGCCGAATACACCGGACTGGACATCTCACTGGTCCGTGTGTTCTGGTTATTGGCCGCGTTGTTCAACGGTGCAGGCATACTGGCCTATATCGTCTGTCTGTTCATCATGAAAGAAAATCCGCAGGGCGCGGACGAAGAGGCCTTGTCCTCGTCCGTGGAAAGAAGACCCGAATGGGCCATGGGGTTGATCCTGACCGCCATCGGCGCCATCCTGTTGCTGCACAACCTCACCGGCTTTGAATGGTGGCTGCCCTGGCGTTGGTTTGAAATATTGAATATTCATATTCGAGAGGTGTGGCCTGTGCTGCTCATCGCTCTGGGAATGGCCATTTTACTGCGCCGTCCTCGATCCGATGATCCGGCTAAAGCAGCCGCCGAACCATCCAATCCGTTGTCTCGCAGCCACAAGGACCGCATGATCGGCGGCGTCTGCAGCGGATTGGCCGCTTACTGGCAGATCGACGTCACACTGGTGCGCATCATCTGGATTCTTACCAGCCTGCTGGGCAGCCTCACGGCCGGTGGACTGGCCTACCTTCTGCTGCTGGTGCTGATTCCGGAAAAGCCGCGACCGGAGGAACAAATCTTACAGCCGTGACGTTGGCCATACAGGCCGGCGAACACACGAACCGTAAAACGGAGAAAACGCATGAACCGAGATCACTCGTCCATCAGTCTAGGGCTGGTTCTTATCCTCATTGGCTTGGGATTAATGCTCCATCGCCTGGACCTGTTGAATTTTGATTTTGAGCAGATTTATCCGATTGTGGCTCTGGCCGTGGGCGGCTTTTCCGCCGTGGCCGTGGCCCGCGGCGATAAAAATTCCGTATTCTGGTCCGGCTTTCTGCTGCTGTTCGGCGGTTTGACCTTTCTGCGCAACTATAGCATCGTGGATTCCCTCTGGAGTCTGAGCCCGTGGTCGCTGCTCATGGTTTCTTTGGGCCTGGCCTTTTTCGCGCTCTACTTTTTCAAACCCAAAGATTGGGGGGTATTGATTCCCGGCAGCCTTCTCTCCTTCATCGGCCTGCTCATGGTTCTGCACGATCTGGATTACTCCTGGTTTGAACTGGCGAAAATCAAATCCCTGTGGCCCGTCGTGCTGATAATCATCGGCATCGGCATCCTCGTCAGCTCGTTCCGAAAAAAAACGAATTAGGCGACTCACATAGCCGCGGCCATGGCAAACGCGACTGTCCAGGCGTGCCTGTTCAGGCGCGACTGTCCAGGCGCGACTGTCCAGGCCGCTTTGAAGGGACCCCATGCTCAAAAAGACCCTACGCCATGCCGGCCTCGGCCTGCTATTACTTCTCTCCTCGCTGTTCGCGTCCGATCCCTCCCGTGGCTTTGCTTTTGACGATAAAGTCGTACTGGCCTATTATTACATCTGGTTCAGCGAGGACAGTTGGTTGAACGATCCTTACGGACGATTCAAAGACATCTTTCCCCTGGCCGGCGCTTATAACTCCTGGGAACCGGCGATCATCGAAAAACACCTGGCCCAGATGCAGCGCGCTAAAATCGACGCGCTGGCCGTATCCTGGTGGTTTGATCCGGCGCCGAACAAAACCAATGCGACGCTCGATCGAGTGTTCGAAACCGCCCGGACGAAAAACCTCAAAGTGACCATCGATTACGAACGAGGCCGCCACCCGCTGGATCAGGTGTACTCGGATCTCTCTTATTTTCTCGAACGCTATCACGATCATCCGGCCATGCTCAAAGTCGAAGGCCTGCCGGTGGTGATGATCTGGACCGCCTGGGGGCATACGCCCGAGGAATGGCGGGATCTGTTCGGCCGGCTGGAAAAAAACGGACTGGCCTCCTTCCCGATCATGTCCGGGAGCTATGAGGGCGGCAAGGGAAAACGATACCTCAATCCGTTCCGTGCCCTTGAAGAGTACACCCTGGTCGATATTGAAGACATCCGGTTGGCGGAGTACATGCAGACCATGCGCAGCCATATCGATGCGTACAACAATGAATTCGGATTCAAAAACGGCAGGCCGGCGCAGCATCATGCCACCATCAGCCCGGGTTACGACGAACGCACCCATCCCGGACGCAAACTGAAAAACGGCGGATGGCTGGGCGCCGGCTGGAAGGATCGTACCAAATTCGGCGCGGTCTATCCGGATGAGGCGCAGGGCGCCTACTATCGCGGCACCTTCGAGGCCGCCATGAGCTCCAATCCCGACTGGCTGCACATCTCCACTTTTAATGAGCTGGCGGAACAGAGCCACATCGAAGCCACCAGGGAATTCGGCTACACCTACATCGACCTGACCGCAGAATTGGTCGACCGGTTTAAAAACGGAAAAGGGAAGAAATAATTCAACACGGAAGGCTTGATGAAATCCATTCTGATCAAACAGCCTGGCCATTTCGAGATCATTGATCAGGCGATGCCGCGCCCGGCGGACGATGAACTGCTGATCCGGGTCGCCTTCGTATCCCTGTGCAACCAGCACGACTGGAAAGTGAACAAAGGATTGTACCGTGATCAGATGTACCTCGAGTACGGCGTACCCGGATTTCCCGGCCATGAGGGCGTTGGCATCGTTGAGGCGGTGGGTAGCAATGCGGCGCCATTTAAAATCGGCGACAGGGTCGTCATGTCCGGGCTGGGCGGACCGCCGCTGTACTCGGAATATGTAACCCGCAAGAGCACTCTGGTGGCTCGGGCCCCTGCCGACGCGGCGATGGAGCCCTTGGCCATGTCGGAACTCATCGCCTGCGTGCATCGGGCTTGCCGAAAAGTCCCAGAGCTCAAAAATAAAACCGTGCTGATCTCCGGATGCGGACCCGGTGGATTGGCGGCCGTTCAGATCTGCCGCACCTATGGCGCCAAGACCATCACCGCTGTGGATGTGCAGGCGGACCGGCTCCAGTTGGCGTTGACGCTGGGGGCCGACACGGCCGTGGATGCAAAAGAGGACGCAGCCATGGAGGCGCTCAGCCGCCAGGGCGTGGAGATCGTTATCGAATGCACCGGCAATCATCAAGCCATGCAGCGCGTCTTTCGCATCGCGCGCCAGGCAATCGTCATTTTCAGCTACAGCGAGGGAGAGCTGCGCATCCCGCTCTGGCCGCTGTTCGATTACGAACTCACGATCTATAATTCCAAATGGCTGACCAACGAGGATCTGCAGAGCGTCGTCGACCTGATCACGGCCGGAAACATCCGTACCACACCCATGATCAGCGCCATCGCTGATTTTGACCATTATCCCGAACTGGTGGAAAAAATCGGCCGCGGCGAGATCATCAAAGCGGTCATGAGGGTGTAACGTTGAAGGGACCAGCATGAAATTGGGTTTGGACAGCTACAGCTATCACCTCGCCTTCGGCCGCCACGCGGATTTTACGCCGAAACGGAAAATGACGCTGCCTCAGTTCATCGACCGTGTTGCCGACCTGGGGCTGGACGGCTTTCAGATCGATCCCATGCATCTGGCCGCACGGGACGACGCCACTCTTCGCAAAACCGCTCAGCACGCGCAGTCCAGAGGGCTGTTCATAGAGTACGGCGCCATGGGGCTGGAGCCCTTCTATCTGTCTGCAGAATTGGAGGTCTGCGCCAGGCTGGGATCACCGGTGCTGCGCACCTTCGCCAATTTTAACCGCTACGAGAAAACCACGCAGCTCAAACAGGAGATCAAGCGGGCGATCCGCTCTCTCCACCAAGTGTCGCGCAGAGCCGAACAGCTCGGCATTTGCATTGCGGTGGAAAATCACGGCGATTTCAGTGCCGGAGAACTGGTCGAGGTGGTGAAAGCGGTGAACAGCCCCTGCGTGGGCATCTGTCTGGATCTGGGCAACTCGATGGCCACCCTGGAGGATCCGTTGCAGGCGGCCGCTAAAATGGCGCCCTATGCCGTGACCACCCATTTCAAGGATCATCGTGTGCAGATGACCTACAGCGGCTATGCAGTAACCGGCTGCGCCCTCGGTGACGGCGTGATCGATCTGGCCGCTGCGTTGCGGCTGTTAAAAGCAAAAACCAGGCTTGACCGGATCATTCTTGAAATACCGTGTCCAGCTGATGCGAAGCCAAAGCAGACTCTTGAAAAAGAGGACGAGATGGTAATCCGCAGCGTAGCCTATGCGCGCAGGATGCTTAAAATCAAGTGATCAAAACGCGCGGCCCAACCGATCGAATCCGATGATCGAGCAGCACGGAAACACGCTGCCCGAAGGGAACAGGATCCTTGCAGCAGAAAAAAAGGCGTGTTCATCAAGCGACACGCCTTTTTTCTTAGGAGGATCAATGAAGCTATTGGAAGGGCAATTTCCAATGTCACTTCATGTTTTTTAACGCTGAAAGCGGGACCGAGTTCCCGGAAGAATTAAATCTTTTCGCCATATTCGGACTTTAGAAACTCGAAAGTTCGTAGCATGTTTTCGTATTTGACTCGGCCGTAGTTATAAAAATCAAATGATTTAGCCGAGATCTGCCTCTGCACCATGCTCCAGAGAAACCAATAGGCGTCCGCAAAGGGTTTGTACAGATCCACCATATAGAGAGTCTGGTCAAACGCATCCGTGCCGCAGTACGCCTCCAGCATTTGCTTTTCGTTCTGCCGGGGCACACGCACCTCCTGAAACAGATCGCCCAGATCATAGCACGCCGGGGCCATGCCGGCATACTCCCAATCGATGATGTAGACCGGCGTGCGATGCTGTGATGCCCACTTCTCATCCAGCAGAATAAAATTCTCTGCCACCAGATCGTTATGACAGGCGACATAGCGATCCTCCGGAACGGCGATTCGCTCCGCCAACCGGTTCAGGCGTTCCAGCGACCGCTCCACTTCAAATTCCTGATACTGGACGCCCAGTCGCTGCTGCAGCAGATCCGCCATGGCGTGCACTTGTGTCTGCGGAT
>JAKJDB010000010.1 GCA_022706175.1 Candidatus Zhuqueibacterota bacterium
GGTGAGCCATAGTAGCCGATGTTGCTGCCGCCGGTGGACGCCGGAAATCCGGGTACAGAGGATCCGTCTTTAGCATCAAAGGCATAAAGCTTGTCATCGCCGGCAAAGACGTAGATCTTGCCGTCCGCTGCGGTCAGGGAGGAGGCGTTAAGCCCCAAAGCCATCTGCAATCGGTTGTCCGCCACAGGCGCTTTTTTAAACGCAGAGGAGACCAGCTGAATGGGGAATCCGGAGACCGGTTCGCCGTCCGCCGCATTAAAAGCAAAGATTTTGCCTTCTGATGAATTATAATAGACGATGCCGTCTGCCACAGCCGGCGAAGCGCCGTACTCATCCGCACCCACGGCGACCGGAAAGCCGGACACGGTTTGGCCGTTACCTGCCTGAAAGGCGTACAGATAGCCGTCGCCGCCTCCCAGATAGATCTTGCCATTATCGATGACCGGCCCGCAGAAGCGGGGATTCTGCGTGGCGCCGGCGGGAACCGGGCCCCATTCCAAGCTGCCGGTGAAGGCATTAAAAGCATAGAGGTTGCCGGTTGCCCCGTGGCGAACAAAAATTTTACCATCGCTGTAGGCGGGCGAGCTGTAATTCTTCCCTTCAGCCACCTGAACAGGGAAACCGGCCACCGGCTGTCCGTCGTTGAGCGTATACGCATGCAGTCGACCGTCCGAAGTGGTGATATAGACCACGTCGTTGGCCACAATCATCCCGTTCTCTTCAATTTTTAAAGAGCTGATGGCGGCTTGTTGTCGCAGAGGCAGTTGCGGACCGCTGTTGCCAAACCCGCTGTTGCTGCTGTTGCCGCGCCACAACGGCCAATCCTGGGCGCCAGCCGCTTGGAACAGGAGGACACAGGTCAAAACAAAAATCCATCGTTTCATATTTTAATCCAATTCATTAATTCAGCGCCTCGATCGGCAGGAGGGTTCTAGTTCGCCGTCACCTTGCCGCCGATGGTGAAGGCGTCCAGGACGGTTCCTTTGTTGTTCATCAATCCGAAATTAGAGTTCACCGCAGGATCGGCGATCAGCGTGAGCGTGGCGGCGGCCGTGGCTTTGATCGCTTTGAAACACACCCGGCCGACCAGACCCTCGCCGCTCACCGATTTGCCCGAGCCGAGCACGCCGAGCACCAGGTTCACCTCGCCGCTGGTGTTGTTGCGATTAAACATGAACTGCCACACCGTGCCGCCCCGGGAGGAAAGAAAGACATCCTCACGTCCCAGATCAACCACCTGCAGGGCGTCCTGAGGGAAAAGCAATCGCAGGCCGACACCGGCCAGGCTATCCGCTTTATGCACCTTGAAATAGACGGAAAAGGTATCGTTCACCGCAACGGCTTTTTCCGTCGGGGTGATCGTGATCGCCGGAATGAGGAAGGTCATCTTTAAACGGAGGTTCACCGTTTTGCCCGCCGCCAGGTTGACCGTGTCTCCGGCCGCCATAACCGCGGTGCTGTTTCGAAAAGCCGTCACGGTAAAGATGCGTCGATCGCCCGCCTTGACGCGCAGTGTGTCGCGGAGGAGCCCTGCGGTCGGAATAATCTCTTTGTAAATCGAATCCATGCCGGCGCCTGTTGCCGTTACGACGATTCGGGTCAGTCCTGTCGAAAGGGCATCCAGCTGCGCAAGAGAGAGCGACGCGATCCCATCCTCCGTGTCCAACCGCTCCGGCGTCAGGGGCGATTGACGTTGGCAATTCAAGACCACGGCCCAAGCAAGGGCGGTGATCATCAGGCTGCATTTTCTGAAAGTGGACATTTTATGATTGCTCCGATCGAAATTGTTTGGCCGGGGGTTGCCGTACAAACGGGCAACCCCCTACCATTCTATGTTTAAAAAAACCGTGCTGTCCTTGGCCTGCTCTTCGTCATCGCCGCTCAACAGGTAATAAGCGCCGCCGCCGGCCGCCGCCGCTGCCAGCCAAAAGACGGGTTTGGTATAAAAGGGAGAGGATTTACGCGCGGAGAGCGGTTTTACCGTCGCTGGGGGCTGGGCCTCTGCTTTGGGCGTCAACCCCGCCCGCGTCTGCAACTTGGCCAGTTGTTTGTCGTCGATCAAGCGGACTTCGATCGGTTCGGTTTTACTCTCGTTACCGAAGGCATCGATCGCTATGATCTGATAGGTGAGGAAAGCCGACTGGGTGATGTTCGCAGGCACGGTCACGCCGTAAAGCCGGCCCTGAGTGATCACCTGGGCCGATTGCGCGTCGATGTAACCGGAAAGTCCTTGCTCGGAGCGAATGCGAAAATAAGGATCCCGTATCATGGTGACCAGCACTTGCTGATCCGCATTCAATACGCCTACTTTTTTAAAGGTTGTGCCCGGGCCGGAATAGACCGGCAACTGATCTGTGAGGATTTTAGCCGTGACCGGCACCGCCTCCTTTTCATTGATCACCGGCATCGCGCCCTCGAACGCTTCCCCCTCATAAGTGATTTTGAGTTGAACCGCTTTAACTCCGCCGGAATCGGCGATGTTGGCAGCCAGAGGCAGGGGCTTGCCCTGGCGACCCAGCTTTTGCGGTTGATGAGCGATGATCGGCGGAGTGGTGTCGAACGCCTGGGCGTGTACGGTATGCGGGATTGACCACAGAAGGGCGACGGCTAAAGTCAGACGTCGCACTGTTCCAACGGATGCATGGTGTCTCATGACAAAACAACTCCGGTTAATTTTTGCGAATCTCGATGTTTGCCGATGATGCGATTACTCGATGTAATACAACAAGTTGAAAAAGGGATGCCCAAAGCGCAAAAATTAAGAGCAAATATAATTCCAAGTATAAGATAGATATCAAAAAAAAAGCCTGCAAGCAAAAAGTGCTGCAGGCGAAAAAATTTCCCACTGTCCGTTCTATTGGATTTTGACGACCCGATAGCTGACCAGGCCGGCGGGAATTTTGATTTCAACGATGTCGTTGACTTTTTTGCCCACCAGGGCTTTGCCGACCGGCGAATCGACAGAGACCGCATCCACATCATAAGTGTGGAACTCGGCTGTGGGCACCAGCTCGTAGGCGATCTGGCGTTTGGTTTTGACATCCATCAGAGTGACGCGGCTGCCGACATGCACCTGATCATTGTTCATCATATCGTCGGTCATGATCCGCGCGCGCGACAGGGTCTCCTCCAGACGGGCGATTTTGCGTTCGACCAGAGCCTGTTTTTCTTTGGCGGCATGATATTCGGCGTTTTCGGAGAGGTCGCCCTTTTCCCGCGCCTCAGCGATATCTCGGATCGCTTTATTGCGATCCTCCCGTTTCATCTGAGCCAATTCCGAGGTGAGTTTGTCAAACTGCTCTTTGGAGAGGTACATGGGCTTCATAACAGAATTCCTTGTGCTGTTCGCCGGTATCAAAAACGCAAACCGAATCGGCGTCTGGAGTGCAGCGCGACACCGATTCGGTTTGCGTATAGGTATTGTAAGCAAAAATGCGATGAGAGTCAAGCGAAATTTAACGTCCTTTTGAATAATCCTTGCGCCTGTGCGTTTTTATTGGTAAGTTTTATTATGAAAGAAAAAATCTACGTCATCACCACGGGCGGGACCATCGAAAAGATCTATGATGAGGAGAGCGGTACGCTCGCCAACCGCGGCTCCGTACTGGACGAAATGCTCAGCCGGCTGCGGTTGCCTTACGGCGAGATCCAGTCCTATGACCTGTTGTGCAAAGATTCTCTGCAGATGACCGATCGGGATCGGCAGATGATCCTGTTCGCCGTGGAGAATCTGTTGGAGCACAAGCGTCCGATCGTCATTCTGCACGGCACAGATACCATGGAGCAATCCGCCCAGTATCTGTATGATCACCTGCAGGAACCGCCGGCGCCCATCGTTTTTACCGGCGCCATGACCCCGTTCGGCTTTGAAAAGTCGGATGCCCTGCAGAATTTTACCGAGGCGCTTCTGGCCTGCCAACTGCTCCCTCCCGGCATCTATATTTCCATGCATAATCATGTTCACCCTATGCCTGGAGTGTATAAAAATCGGGAAAAAGGGACTTTTGCGGCTCACCCCCCCGCCTCTGCGCCTTCCCAACGACCGTAGCGCTTGGGTTCACTCTCGAGGTCCTGAGCCCAATTCATATTCGGCTGCGCTCGTCTAAAGGACTGCCATCTTGCCCTGCTTCCGCATTATTGGAATCCTTCGTTCTTGCTGTGTCTGTCACGTTATACACTTGAATTTTAAATTCCTTAGTCGTATATTAGTTGAATAATTCCTGTTACATGGTCGAAATGATATGTGGGAGGTCGGCATGTCTGTGATAGCGAATTTGGAACCCAGGCTGCTGTGGCAGCATTTTGATGAGATTCGAAAGATCCCGCACGGATCGGGGAATGAGAAAGCCATCGGCCAATACGTGGTTTCCGTTGCACAGCGGCTCGGCTTGAAATATCTTCGTGAAAAAAGCGGTAACGTTATTATTTACAAGCCTGCAGCCACCGGGCATGAGAACGCACCGACTTTAATTCTTCAGGGCCATTTGGATATGGTGTGCGAAAAGCACTCCAGCAAAGCGTTTGATTTTTTACGGGATCCCATCGAGCTGGAGATCGACAGCGAGTGGTTGATGGCCAAAGGCACCACTCTGGGCGCTGACAACGGCATTGGCGTCGCGGCGATCCTGGCTGTTCTCGAAGACAAGTCCCTGCAGCATGGTCCGTTGGAAGCGGTGTTCACTGTGGATGAAGAGCGCGGCCTACAGGGCGCCCGAACCCTTTCCGCCAAAGCCCTGAAAGGGCGAACGCTGCTGAATTTGGACAGCGAGGAACTGGGCGTTTTCTCCATCGGCTGCGCCGGCGGTGCAGACTCGGTGGTCACATTGCCCATCACCCGCAAACGAGCCAAAGGCGCCACGTTGGTGGAAATCCATCTCAGTGGACTGCGCGGCGGCCATTCCGGCATCGACATCCATGAGGGACGCGGCAATGCGATCAAGATTTTGAATCGTCTGTTGTGGCAGATGCAGAAAAAGGTCCCCTTTGAACTGGTATTTCTCAACGGCGGCGACAAACACAACGCCATTCCGCGGGAAGTGGTCGCCCAGGTGGTGATGCCGAAATCCAAAGTGGCCGCAGCGGAAAAATGGCTGGCCGCCAGCCTGAAGGACCTTGTTCTCGAGTTTAAACCGGTTGAGCACAGCATCAAGTTGACCATGAAGGTGATCGATAAAAAACTGCCGCCGGTGTTGAGCGGCGCGAGCCAGGAAAAGCTGTTGGGATTGCTCTTCGCCCTGCCGCATGGGCCGTTGGCCATGAGCCGTTCCATCAAGGATCTGGTGGAAACTTCCAACAACGTGGCTGCCATCAAGTGTGAAAAAAGCCGCGTGGTGATCGTCTGCAGCAGCCGCAGCTCTAATATGGCAGCCCTGCGGGCGACGCGCAACAAACTGGCGGCGATTGCCAAACTCGCCGGCGCTAAAATTCAGCAGCCGGAGGGATATCCGGGATGGATGCCCGATCTGGAATCGCCGGTGCTGAAGGTGACCATGGATACCTTTCGCGCGATCACCGGCAAGAACGCACATTTTCAGGCCATTCACGCCGGTCTGGAGTGCGGCATCATTGGTGAAAAATTTCCCGGCATGGACATGATCTCGCTTGGGCCTACTCTGCAACATCCCCACTCTCCGGAGGAACGGGTGCACATCGGCTCCGTGGCGATCTTTTACAAGCACCTGCTGAAAATATTGGAAACGCTCTCCTGAGCACGAGGCGTTTGCATCATGAGGTTACTATCAAGCCCTGGCAATTCAGTTGTCGGGGCTTTTTTTCGCAAGGTTTGCCGGGAGCGTGGATCGGTCCGGTTGCTGAAGCAGAGGTCGGTGGAGAGAGCGATCCGCAAGAGACACACAACGCAGAAGTCGAAGGGCAAGTCGATCTATTGGTGAGGGGCAAGGAGCCGCTTCGGTCCGGTGTGTGTGCGGAGGAAAAGCAGTGGAGCGCAAAGCAGCGTGTTGGAACTATCCGGAGGCCTACTGTAATGGTGAAACAGCTCGTGATTTTATCCGGTCCGTCCTGCGCCGGCAAGACGCCGTTGCTCAAGGCCGTTCGTCGTCTGCGGCCGGATCTGGCGATGGCGATGCCGGTCTTGTATACCAGTCGCCCTCCTCGTCCGGGTGAGCAGGAAGGGGTGGATTACTATTATCGCAGCAAGGAAGAGATCTGTGCGTTGCCGGCCACGCGCTACCTGGTAGGACAGGTGCGGGTCATCTGGCAGGCGGTGGATTTGCAGCAGATCGCCGCCTTGTTCGAGAAAGAATCTCTCATCGTCCTTGAAATCTATCCCACGCTGGGCCGGCTTTTTCTCGATCATCCGGCGGTGCAGCAGGCGAGCGCCGCGTTCCGTCTGCGCACCGTTTTCCTGTGTCCGGTTCTCGAAGAAGAGATTCAGGCGGTGCAAGGGCACATGGGCTACGAGTCGCCGCAACAGGCGACCAGCGCCATTATGCTGCCGAAATTGATCAGACGTTCCCAACAGCAGGGCAAGGTGTTGTCGTCCGCAGAGGTGAACGACCTGCAGACTCGCGCGAATCGCGCCTACGATGAAATTCAAATGGCGAAAAACTATCAGGAGATCCTTGTCAACCATGATGGGGAGGATTCGCCGCATTGGGGGTATTCGCCGCCCCTTGGCGAGGCCGGCCGTACCGTGGCTCGCTTTATCAAGATTCTCGAAGGCGATGACTAGGAGGAGAAACAGCACGACGGCCGCCCGCCTCCGGCTGGCGCCTCGACAGTGTACGGCTGTTTCTTCGCCAGGCGTCCGGGCTTAACGATTCTTTGAGCCCTGCCCGATCTGCACCCCTTCTCACTTTTCATTTTGAGGTTATTGCTCTTTTTTGTATTCTTTACCTATTCGATTCAAAAGGGCGATCATGAAAAAGCGAACAAAAACATACGAAGCCACGTTATCCATGTTCTCAGACGGTCAACCGCCGGTTGCAGAGAAGACCAGGCCCCTGGCCCGACTTCAGCTGGTGCGTCCGCTGGTCTTTTTTGATCTGGAGACCACCGGCTTGGATCCGCAGATGGACCGAATCGTACAATTCGCTTTTTTGCGGGTGTTGCCGGACCATACGGTTGAAAGCTGGATGGAGTTGGTCAATCCAGGCATTCCGATTCCGCCGGAGGCCAGCCGCGTGCATCACATTACCGATGAACTGGTGGCGGGAAAACCGTCTCTGCGTGACTTGGCGCCGCGGATCAGCGCCTATCTCGCGGGATGCGATCTGGCCGGCTATAATGTTCTCCGTTTCGATCTGCCGTTTTTACAGGCCGAATTGGAGCGCAACGGGCAACCGTTTGACAGCGCTCAGATCCAAGTCATCGACTGTCAGGTGATTTTTCATAAAAAGGAACCGCGCGATCTGTCTGCCGCGGTGCGCTTGTATTGTCAGCGGGAGTTGAGCAACGCACACGATGCGGCGGCAGACATCGCCGCCACGCTCGACGTGCTGGACGGTCAGTTGGCTCGGTATCCGGACCTACCGCATGATCCGGCCGGGCTGTCGGCTTTTTGCAGCAACGGCGACCGAGCGCGCTGGGTGACGGCGGACCGTAAATTTTTTTGGCGTAACGGCGAAGCGGTCATTGCGTTCGGCAAGAATCGCGGAAAAAGCCTGCAGTGGCTTCATGAAAACGATCCGGATTATTTGCGTTGGATGAGCGAGAAGGATTTCAACGAAGAAACCCTGGCGTTGATCGCCGCCGCTCTGCGGGGAGAGTTTCCGCAAAAGACGGGAGGGGTGGAATAATCATTCCAGAGAAAGACTATAAAGGGGCAAAGAGCCGGCAACGCATTACCGAGCGGATTTTATTTGCTAGGACGCCATCCTTGTGGAACTAAAAGCCTTGCAGACGATAACGGGCAGGGAAGAGGCCCAGGTGATCCATTATTTAATCTGCGATATCTGCGGATGTTTAAAATCCGCCGATGACGCAGATGGGAGAAACGATTTTGGAGGTCCTCAAGTATGACTGACATTAAAACAAGAGTGTGGATGCTATGGTTTGTCCTTATGCCGCTGACGGGTCTTCATGCGGCAGACGATCAGAAAGCATTCTATCGGCCGGAAAAAACATACTATGGTAAACCGGATACGATCTTGAGCATGGATTTTTCTTCGATCAAACACCCAAAGCCGCTATCCGTCTATCAACCGGTGTATCACACCCCGCCCATCAGGCAGGACACCACCAACACCTGCTGGAGTTTTGCCGCCACCTCGCTGCTGGAGTCGGAGCTGAAACGCCTCGGCCGCGGGGAGATCGCTCTGTCCAGAATGTTTACCGTATACTGGGAGTATGTAGAAAAAGTACGCCGCTTCGTTCAGACAAAGGGCAACTCCCTGGTCGATCCAGGTTCTCAGTTGAACGCGGTTATTCTGCGCATGCAAACCTACGGCGCTGTGCCGGCGGAGTGCTACACCGGATTACCAGGCGGCGCCACCATCTATGATGAACGCAAAATGCTTAAAGAGATCAAGCAATACCTCGAGTTCATTCGCACCAACGAGTTGTGGTATGAGGATCAGGCCATTGCCAATGTGCGCATGATCCTGGATCGCTATATGGGCGCCCCACCGGAATCCGTTTCCTTTCAGGGACAAACCTATACGCCGAAACAATTCTGCGATAACGTGCTGGCGCTGCCCTTGCAGGACTATGTCTCTTTTATTTCATTCCTAAAATATCCCTTCTGGACGCAAAACAGCTATCCGGTTCCGGACAATTGGTGGAAGTGCCGGGACTATTATAACGTGCCGCTGGATGATTTTTATCAGGGCATCAAAAGCGCCATCCAACAGGGCTACTCGGTCGCCATTGCCGGAGACGTTTCTGAGCCGGGCAAGTACGGCCCTTCCGACCTGGCCATCGTGCCGAGCTTTGATCTGCCCTCCTCCGCCATCAACCAGGACAGTCGCGAATTTCGCTTTTACAACCGCACCAGCACCGACGACCACGGCATGCATCTCATCGGTTATAAAGCCATGGCCGGCGAGGACTGGTTTTTGATCAAGGACTCTGCCGCCAGCGCTTGGAAGGGCGCGTTCGCCGGGTATCATTTTTTTCGGGGTGATTTCATTCGACTCAAGATACTGGCCTTTATGGTCCACAAAGATGGCGTGAGCAAATTATTGGACAAATACCGGCTGATGCAGAAATAAAATCGACGCAATGTGACGTGGATCAATCCCGTTTCCCCCTCACTTGCGTTTTACTGGGTGACGTCATCAACGCCTCCATCGAAGGATGGAGGCGTCACTGTTTCTGAGAGCCCCGAGCGGCGTCCGATTTAACGGTGTAATGGTTAAATTCGAACATGCTTGAAGGATAGATAGGCAAGCAGAAACGCGTAACCGACGCGCTGCAATCCGATCAAAATTTGTGTAGGAACCATCATTCAGGAAAGAACCTAAACATCGTGAAGAAAATCATTTTGCTAGCAGGGATGCTGTCCGGACTGTGCTTTGGCCAGACTAAAACCATGGATCGCCGCTTTGTGCCGATCCTTATCAGCGGCAGTCAATTCCCACGAGTCGATTTGCGCATCAGCGAATGGACCGCTTTCCGCTTTGACGCCCAAAACCAGCAGTGGACCGCCGTGCCCTTTCAAGTGGATGAGGTGGATATCGTCAACGATCAAAGAAAATACAACCATGTGCAAGCCAGAAACGACCGTATCGATCTGGTGGATGAGATGACGATCATGCCGGAGGATCTTGGCGATCGTGCCGCCATTGGTCAGTGGCTTGACGAGCGTAAGAGCCGGGATGAGTTCCGCATCGAATTGACATTTTCTGATCCGTTGGCGCCGGATAAAAAAGGCTGGCTTTATCTCTATCATACCACGGCCGCACCGGCGGTCTCGAGCTATCATCGCTATAGCCCGGCGCCGTCCGGCACCGCCGCGGACACCGCCCGAACGCGCTCCTATCGCATCGGCCGCACTCCCGATGGCTGGATAGACTATATTTCCTTGGCAGCGGCGCCGGAGAAGAATCTGCTGGATCGTTTGAAACTGCGCCTCAGCGGCAAATCGTTTTTACCCGGCCTGGGACGGTACACCTGCAACGAGGACACACTCAACAACGGCAGCTCCACCTACCATTCAGGCTGTGTACGCGCTTTTCATGATCAACGTCCCTCGGTCTCTTTTCCGGTCGTCGGCAGGTTGAAGGCCGATCACCAATGGGAGTACTATCCCTATTCGTTCTGCATCGGCGCCTCCGGCATCGCGGTGCAGGAGAGCATCCTGCAACTGATCGGATTGAACTCTATCCGCCAATCTCTGGATTTGAGCTTGCACGCCGTGGGCGGCCGTTTTTACTCTGCCTCCAATTTGGATGGAGTACCTATCGATGGAAATCCTGAAACCATTGCAACCACGTTGCAGCAGACGGACGGCGCCCAATGGCTGTTGGCCAGTGGACCCTGGGGAACCATTGAAATGATCGTCGAATGTCCCAGAATCCGCAACGCTGCGGTGAGCCTTTATTATCATGACAACCAGGCCGGCGGCACTTTGGATGGCTCCATCGATACCGGTGATAAACGATCCATCGGCGATATGGGGTTATGGGTTCATACGAAAAAGAACAATCTGTCGACGGATCGGCTCAACATCGATTTCACCTGTTACCTCATCAATGAGCCGAATCACAACGCTGCTTTCGGCCGCCGTTTGTTTCAATGGGATCAGAACGACCTGATGCTGACATATCAGGAGCAACCCCACTCGGCCGAGCTTGTCGATCCAGACGAGCCCATGCTCGATGGCTGGGTGTTGCAGCCGGGTGCTCCCAATCCCTTTAATCCTCAGCGTTCAACCTGGCAGGCAGTGCTGCAGGCGCCTGCTGCCGGGCCCAAAACTGAAGCCAGGATCTATAATCTATTAGGCCAATGCGTCGCTGTGCTGGCCCCGCAAGCGGCAGATCAAGGGTCCTGGCTCTTTCGCTGGCCAGGCCTTGCGGCATCCGGCGCCTTGGCGCCGGACGGTCTGTATATTCTGCGGATTCAGGGCCCTGAGCAGACCTTCTCTCAGCGTTTCCTGCTCAGCCGCTGACCATGCAAAAGGTTTGTTTTTTAAGTGCGGGTTTGTTATATTTCTTTCCGGATTGTGCCTTCCCCGCTCCAGCGTAATGGTATGGAGGCTGAGGCTGATAAGGCGGGTGACTCCGAACCATCCGGTATGCTTTATGGTTTTATTTTTACTGGCCAAGGGAGATAATCCGCATGATATCTTCACCACTTAAAACCATGACCCTGCAAGCGCTGCTGCAGCGCAGCACAACCGAATTTGCCGATCGCATCAGTCTGGCGGAAGTCGATGGTCCTGCCCTCACCTATGCTGAATGGGGCCAACGGGTAAGCGAAGTTTCTGAATGGCTGAGGCACAACAGCATTGTGGCCGGCGACCGCGTGGCGATTCTGAGCGAAAACAAACCGCAGTGGGGCGTTGCTTTTTTTGCCATCACCACCATGTCTGCGGTGGCGGTGCCGATCCTGCCTGATTTCCATCCCACTGAAATCCAGCACATCCTGCGCCATTCCGGGGCCAAGGCGATCTTTGTCTCTGAAAAATTGTACAGCAAAATTGAAGACGCGACCATCGACTCTTTGCAATCCGTGTTTCTGATTGAGGATTTTTCACTGCTGCCGCAGCTGGCTAAAAAAGACAAATTGTCCGAAATCCTTCAGGAAGGATCCAAGGAGCTGGCCAAACTGAAGGAGGCGGCGCGTAAAATCACCAGCCTGTTGTCCGGCGAGGACGCCGAGGAGGCTCTGGCTTCCATAATCTACACGTCCGGTACTACCGGCAGCTCCAAGGGCGTTATGCTTACACACAAGAATCTCATCTTTGATGCGCTGGCCACTTTCACCATTGTCAATCTCGGCCCAGGGGACCGCATGGTCTCCATGCTGCCGCTCTCACGCGCCTATGAATGCACTCTGGGGCTGGTGGCGCCGCTGATGAAAGGGTCTGCAGTCTATTATCTGGACAAGCCGCCCACCGCGCGCGTGCTGCTGCCGGCGCTGCAAAAGATCAAGCCGACCGTTCTCCTGACCGTGCCCCTGGTCATTGAAAAGATATATAAAAACCGGATTCAGCCCACCTTTAAGAAAAAATTGCTGCTGCGCGGGCTGACCAAGATCCCGGTGATCCGCAGACGGTTGTATAAAGCGGCGGGAAGAAAATTGCTGACCTCCTTTGGCGGCGAACTGCGTTGTTATTGCATCGGCGGCGTGGCCTTGTGTCCGGAAGTGGAACTGTTTCTGCGTGAGGCCGGCTTCCCCTATGCCATTGGCTACGGCTTGACGGAAACGTCGCCGCTGATCTCCGGCACGGGCCCGGAAAACACGGCCTATCGCGCAGCCGGCAAGCCCCTGTCCGGCGTGGAGATGCGCATCGATCATCCGAACCCTAAAACCGGGGAGGGGGAAATTCTCGTGCGCGGTCCGGTGGTCATGAAGGGCTATTTTCAAGATGCGAAAAGAACGGACGAGGTTCTGGACAGAGACGGCTGGTTTCGCACCGGCGACCTGGGCGTGTTTGACAAACATGGGTATCTGTACATCAAAGGCCGTTCGAAGAACATGATCCTGGGCCCCAACGGAGAGAACATCTATCCTGAAGAGATCGAGGCAACGCTGAACGAGATGGAGGAAGTGGTCGAGTCGCTGGTCTATCTGCGCGACGGCAAGTTGACGGCCAAGGTTTGCTTGAACTATGAAGTGCTGGACAGCCGTTTCTCTGCACAAAAGCTGAATCCCGATCGCATCGAAGCGCTTTTGGAGGAACTGCGGCAGACCGTCAATCAGAATGTGTCTTCATTCAGCCGCATCCATAGAATGCTGGAACAGCCGGAGCCGTTTGAAAAAACGCCGACGCAGAAAATCAAACGGTATTTGTATGTATAACGGTCAAACCATCAGTGGGTTTTGCGATTAGAATATGAAGCGATCACGCACAGCTGAGCGGCTCTTTCCTGCGCTCCGCCGGCATTGGCACGGGACCCGGCCGAACGAAACGGTTCGGCGACCTTGGTTGTTTTTGTCCGGCTGCTTGTTGGGATTCTTGTTTGTCTGTTGCGCCGTCGGCACTAAAAGCCCGGATGTGCTGGTCTCCAGCGTCAAGCTGTACCCGGATTACGAACCTTCTGATGTGGTCTTTCGTCCTACCCTGACCGACCCCTGCCGCTATGAAGTAGAGATGATCTGCGGGCTGGATTCCATTCAAACAGCATCGCCGTCACAATTGGAAGAGCTGGCTGATTCGCTGCGCGTTTCGGTGGTCGATCTTCCGCTCGTCTACCTGTGGACCGCTGAACCGGTGGAACGGACCGGTCAGCGCGACATTCGCTATCTCCACATCCAGCCGGACATCGGACTGCGTTTTGAAGACCGCCGCAACGGCAATCGCATTCGTTTCTGGGATTTGAGCTCGTTGATTCAAGACGCGCGCACTCTGCAGCTGAGCCGCCGCTTTCAGTATACCTGCTATCGCGTAGAGTATGAGATAGACTCCAGCAAAGTCGGCGTCTACAACCAGAGCAGCGAATTTTATCGCTTTTATACCCGGCCGGAGCGCTGGCTCGAATACAACGGCGCTGTTGCGGACACCGCCCGGCGCATCATCGGTCAAGAGTCCAATCCCTACCTTCGCGCCCTGCTGTTGTTCACGTGGCTCAAAGAACACGGCGTCTATCATTATCCACCGGAACGACGCGGAGCGACGGTCATGCTGCAGACTCTTGCCGGCGATTGCGGCCAGTTTGCCTATCTGTTCATCGCTTTGTGCCGCAGCGTCGGCATTCCCGCCCGTCTGGTCGCCGGCTTTCAGACAACGGACGATTCGGAGTGGGGCTATCACGCCTGGGCTGAATGCTTTATCCCGAAATATGGGTGGGTCCCGGCGGATCTTACCGAAGTCGGTGCGTTCGGGGAACTGCCGAACAATCGGCTGGTTTCATCCGTTGGCATGAACATCCCGTTGCCCCGTGCCCCTCGCTGGGCGAGCTACCGCAACAGCGATGTGGAAGGGGGCGTGACCGATTATATGCAGATGGCCACCATCGTCCGGGCGGGATTGGCCGGTCAGCGATTATCAAATATCAAAATGATCAAGGCCAAACCGCTCGCGCCCTGAAAGGATTCAGCGCCTTCAAAAATCCTTTCTATCATCAAGAACTGGTGCAGCTCGCAGGAGAAACCAGGTGGATTTTTACCTGCCCACATGTGACCGCGAACCCTATGTGATTCAGAACCCGGGCTCCCTTCGAACGCCACGTCTCGTGGTCTTTCACCAGCGGCTGCTTTATAATCTGCAGACCATGAAAGGTCTGATGTCGCAGGGCGCCTCATCCCTTTCGCTGACATCCCTTTGCCCTCATGTTAAAACGCACAAGTCTCCTTATGTCACGCGTTTGATGATGGAACAGGACATTCACTTTTTCAAAGCCACACCGAACGAGGTGGAGATGCTGGCCGCGGCCGGAGCGCCGGAAGTGCTGGTCGCCTATCCGCTGCTGGCCGCGGATGCCGCTGTGCAGATCGACGTGATGATGCGCCACCCGGCCAGCCGGTTTTTTATGCAGATTTCCCAGCCGGAGCACGCCCGCATTTTGCAGCAGGCCGCTGAAGCGGCGGACATGCACGTTTCCTGTTTCATCGATCTCGATGTCGGCATGGCCCGCACCGGCACAGCGCCGCAAAAAGCGCTGGACCTGTATCGCAAGCTGCCGCAGTTTCCGCGCTTGATCTTCGCCGGCTTGCACGCCTATGACGGCCATATCCACCAGCTCAGCGCCGAGGAACGGCAGCTGCAGGCGGGCATCAGCATGGATCGATTGCAGACGGCGCTGGACCAGTTCTGCGCTGCCGGCGTTTCCATCGAACGCGTGGTGGTCGGCGGCACGCCGAGCTTTGTCCATGATCTGCAGGTGCTCGGCCGGAAGCAATGGCCGTTCCAGCTCTATTTTTCCCCCGGCACCTGGATTTATTTCGACACCCACTATCAGCGGCTGATGCCGGGCACGTTTAAGCCCGCGGCGCTGATCCTGTGTCAGATCATGGATCAGACAGGGGAGAACCGCTACGTGTTGAATATGGGACACAAACGCTGGGCTGTGGATCAGGGTCCGGTGGAGGCCTTTAGCATCCCGGGCATGAAAGCTCTGTCCTGGAGCGAAGAGCACACGGTGGTGCAGGCGCCGGGCTATTGCCGCATCGGCGATTATGTGCTGGTTGCACCGCGCCATGTGTGTTCCACCGTAAATCTGTGGGAATATTTCGCCTTGATCGATGAGCGGGGCGAGGTGGAGATCGCCGCCAGTCCCATCGAGGGGCGGAACCGGTAAAATGTTTCGGCAAAGGCTGTCCCCGGATGTGCGCAGGCGTCTTGTCATTGTGAGGGGCGCGGTTTTGGCGGCGCGAAACAACCCTCTGCGACAGGGAGCGCAGGGTATAAAGCAAGTGCTCTTTGTCAGGGGATTCACTTCATTGAAGAGTAGATGGATTTGCGGATTCGGCGGCTCCGCTCGCAATGACAACGAGAATCAGAGGATTGCTTCGCGCCATTTTCAATTGGATCAAGTTGCCGATACACTTGCTTCGCTCGCAATGACACACATAAAAGCACGCATGCTTTTAAAAAGAGCTTTTCGTTTTACAAGGAGACAACTTTATGAAAACACAAGTGATCGTTTTGCTGCTGGTGGTTTGTCTGGCCGGTGGACTGAACGCCGGCGACAAGCTCTACCAGGAACGGCTGTATGAGCCCAAAGTGCTTTGGGGCGACAAACTGGCCGCGTTCTATGGATATCCGGTGAATGAAATATATCTCTATGCCTGGGATGAGGCGCAACAGAGTTGGCGCATGATGCCCTTTCAGATCGATGAACGCATTCGTACCAACAATCCTTTCAATGAGGAAAACCTTCGCCATTTTTATTCCATCCCCAACGACTATGGCGTCGCTTTGGACGACGGTCTGTTCGATTCGGATGACGAACTGGTTTTCTTGGTGCGCGATATGGGCGACCGGGCGCCGGAGAAGAAGTGGCTGGACAATGCATCATCCAAAGCCTTTTCACGCATCGAACTGGCCGCCGGCGACCCCGAGGACCCCTCCCGCATAGCCTATGCCTATCTGTTTCGTTCGCCCACTATCCAGGAGCCGGTTCCTACACCCTATGGGTTCGTTTACCATAGTCAGACGGATTCCATCGAAACCAGTTTTTATACCGTCAAGCTGGATGAGGCCATGGGTCTGGTGAAGAGCATCACCATCAAACCACCCTATGGCACTGGTGTCGATGTTTTCGACAGGCAAAAGATGCGCGTGAAGGCGAGGCTCGGCTTTGGAACCCTCGGTGATGTTCAAATTGATGCTACCGAAGAATTGATCAAACTCCTACCAGAGTATCGTATGATTACTCCCAAGCCGGTGGTTCGTCTGGTGCGCGAGGTGCGGGTAACTTTTCAATTCGGGGAGGAAGAGGTCGAAAACAATCTGGCCTTTTTTCTGACGACAAAATTTTATCCTTTCAACGGCGTGGTCAAGGGCGGATCTGCGCTCGATGAGGCGAGTCTACGGCAGGCTATGCCCGGTTGGGACAATCCATTTCTTTTATTTGAAGTGTTGCGACAGTCCTGGGATTTGAGCGCCGCGGCGGCAGGCATGCGCTATTACAGCAAACACAATGACGGAATTTCGATCGATGGGCAGCCGGATGTGGTGAATCAACAGATCGACCGGCCTATTCGGGAATGGAATCTGGTCACCGGCAGCCAGGGCGCTTTATTCACTATGACCACTCTGCCGGATACGGTGGCCAAATCCATTTCGCTTTATTTCTACGATAACCAGGCCGGCGGCACCGGCGATCCGGACACCCTTGGGTTCGTCGATACCGGCGAATACGGCTCCTATGGCGATTTCGGCCTGAGCATGTACAAGGCTAAGAGCCTGGACCTTGCCTTTGAAATGTATTTTCTTCCCAACACGGTCAACACGGCCGAACAGGCGTCCGCCATAGCCCGGATGGTGGAAAAACCGGTTGACATTACTCCCCTGGTCACCGACGTGGCTCGCCGACCGGCTATGGTGTCCCCGGAATCCTATCTCTGCGTGCAAAATTATCCTAATCCTTTTAATCAGCAGACCCTCATCTCCTTCAGCCTGGCCTCAGCTGAACAGGTACAGGTGACGATTTATGACAGCCAGGGAAGATTGATTCGAACGCTGGTGCAGGCGACTCTGGCCGCCGGCAACCACGAGCTGCGATGGGACGGATGCGATGGGCGCAACCGCGTGCTGGCTTCGGGCGTTTATTTTTATCAGCTGACCGCGGGCGATCAGATCGCGCGCAATAAGCTTTTGCTGCTGCGTTGAAATAACCAGGGTCTCTTTATGCGGATAAAGTTTATTTTACCGGCACTGGTCGCTGTTCTTTTTTTCGCCGGCTGCTCGAGCGACCATGGCCTCTCCCCGCAGCCGGGAAGGCTGGTGGTGGATGTCTTTTTTCGCGGCACCCCGCCCGCTAACACGCAAGGTATCTATCTGATCGTGGCGCCTCAATTTCCACCGCATGCCATCAACGAGCTGCATCACAGTTCCAACAGCCTGCCCATCGATCGCGACAGCGTGCGCACGGTCATCGATCTTCCTTATGGTCACTACGACGCGATCAGTCTCTGGTGGTACAGCAAAGAGACCAAA
>JAKJDB010000379.1 GCA_022706175.1 Candidatus Zhuqueibacterota bacterium
TGGTCTCGCGCGCTATCTTTTGGACGGCCAGAGCTTCGATCGGGATACGGTCGCATCGCTTCGCGACAATCCGCGCCACGTGGAGACCAATCCGTTTGTCTCCTACAATTATCACAGCAAAGGCTGTTTCGCACAGTTGCTGCAGGTTTCCGTTCTCGGCGCCACCGAGGTCGATCTGGATTTCAACGTTAATGTCAACACCCACTCGGACGGTTGGCTGCTGCATGGCATCGGCGGTTTTACCGATGCGGCCGACGCCCGTGTGACCATGATCACCGCGCCGCTGGTGCGCAACCGCGTGCCCATCATTCTGGATCGTGTTACCACCGTAACTGCGCCGGGTGAAATGATCGATGTGATCGTCACCGAGCGCGGCATCGCCATCAACCCACGACGCGAGGATCTGCAGGAGCGTCTCAGGCACAGCTCATTGCCGATCGTACCGATAGAAAAACTTGCCGCCATGGCCGTCGCCATGACCGGCGTACCGGAAAAACCGCAATTCAGCGACCGGGTGGTGGCGCTCATCGAATTCCGTGACGGCACCATCATCGATGTTGTCAGGCAGTTGATCCCCCGAGAATAAGCTCAGGGCCGGGCCGCCTCACCGGTTCCTTTGCAGTCAAGCAGCGTCAGCGCGCAACCAAACGCGGATGGGAGCCGTGGACCACGCGCACCGCCGCACTATCGGACTCGAGTGCTGAGGCGAAGGTGAAAAGGATTTTCATTTGACTTTTATGCTTAAAAACGGTATATTTATAAGCTTTTTTTGAAATTATCACATTCCCAGGAGGTCCCACTTCGATGCAGCGCAAAATCCTATTCAAGATTGTATTGGTCCTTTTGCTTGTCGCAGCTGCTCTGTATTCTCTATACCCCACCTTTCAGCTGAGCGGGTTGCAAAAGCAGGAAACACAACTGGTTGGACAAATCAATCAAGTGTCCGGTTTGTCCGCTGCGGATATTGAAGGCGCCATGGCAAGCGGCGACCTTGAAAATCAGCTCCGTGCCAGGGTGAAAGGCGGCGATCAGGATAAGGCTCTATCGCTGGCCGATCAGCTGATCAAATTGAACGCTCGCATTGCCAAGGTGGAAGGCAAAGCGATTCATCGCGGACTGGATCTGCAGGGCGGCACCTACATGATCTATGAGGTGGACCTGCGACGGTTCTTGGACGAGTTGGCCAAGAACAAAGATGCCCGTCTGGAAGATATTTTAAAAGCCACGCAAAAAGAGTATGAAGACGGCGGTGATTTTTTCAGCGCCCTGAAAAGCAACTTTAGCAATCGTGATATCAAACTCAACCGCTATTTCGGCCGTCGCGGCCAATCGGATGAGGAGATACTGAAAGAACTCACGGTACAATCCGAAGACGCGGTCAACCGCACGCTGGAAGTGCTGCGCAACCGCATCGATCAGTTCGGCGTTTCTGAACCCACCATTCAAAAAGAGGGCAGCCAGCGCATCATCATTGAGCTGCCGGGCATTCAAAACATTCAACGCGCTAAAAAAGTCATCGGCACCACGGCGTTGCTCGAGTTCAAGCTGGTTAAAGAGGCGGATGTCGTCGGTTCGGTGCTCAACGATATCGATAAAGTGCTGCGCACGAAACGTCAGGGTCTGGCGACTGAAATAAGCGCGCCTGCGGATACCGCCAAGATCGCGGATGGCAAGGAGGCCGCGGACAAACAGGTCAGCCTGAACGAGTTGTTCGGCGACCAATCGGCCGAACCCAGCGCAGCGTCCTCGGATACGTCGGTGCTCGTTGATCAAAAGACCTTTGAAGAGAAACCCTTCACTTCGCTGTTGCGCGGCATGGGCGGCCGCTATTCGGATGCCATCGCGGTTCCGGCGCAGAACGTCAAGGCGGTGCAGCGCATTCTGCAGATGCCCGAGGTCGTCGGCGTGATCCCCAGCGATGTGCAATTTTTATTTTCCAATAAAAGTTACGACTCGGGCGACATGTCCTTTCAGCAGCTCTATCTGGTGAAAAAAGAGGCAGAGCTGCAGGGTTCCATGCTCACCAATGCCGATGTGCAGATCAGCGGCGGCGATGCCAATCTATCGGCCGGCGGCGCCGAGGTGCATATGACGCTCAACAGTGAGGGCACCAAGTTGTTCGCTAAAACTACGGGCATGAACGTCGGCAAGCAGCTGGCCATCGTTTTGGACGGCAAGGTCGGTTCGGCGCCCAACATCAAGGAGAAAATTCCCTCCGGCAGCGCCCGCATCGACGGCATCGGCAACATGGATGAGGCCAAGGACCTGGCGCTGATGTTGCGCGCCGGCGCGCTGCCCGCCCCGGTTCATGTGCTGACCGAAAACACGGTGGGCCCTTCGCTGGGCCAGGATTCGATCAGCTCCGGCACCCGCTCCGCCGTCATCGGCCTTTTGCTGGTCATGGTGTTCGTGGTGGTCTATTATAACGCCGTGGGGTTGATCGCCAACTTTGCGCTGATCCTCAACGGCCTGTTTGTCATGGCGATCATGGCCGGGTTCCATTTCACCTTGACGCTTCCGGGCATCGCCGGTTTCATCCTGTCCGTGGCCATGGCGATCGACTCCAACGTGCTCATCAACGAGCGCATTCGCGAGGAGCTGCGCGGCGGCAAGACGATCCGCGCCGCCATCGAGACCGGCTATGAACGGGCGTTCGTCACCATCCTTGATTCCAACGTCACCACTCTGATCACCGGTCTGGTGCTGTACACCTTTGGGACCAGTTCGGTGCGCGGCTTTGCGGTCACATTATGCATCGGTATTTTGGTGTCCATGTTCACCGCCATTTTCGTCACCCGGTTGGTGCTGGATTACTTTACCACCCATTATGCGATTAAAAAGCTTTCCATTTAACCCGAGCTTCGGAGCGCCATCCATTCAAGAAGGAATTGACCATGGAATTTTTTCGACAAACCAACTTTGATTTCATCGGCATACGCAAATACACCTATACTTTTTCTGCCGTCGTCTCAGTCATCAGCCTGATCCTGATCGTGTTCGTCGGTTTGCGTTACGGCATCGATTTCACCGGCGGCACCTCGCTGGAGCTCAAGTTCGCCAATGCCATCTCCATCGGCGACATCCGCAGCGCTGTCGGCAACGCCGGTTTCAGCGATACCGAGATCAAGCAGATCGGCCCCAAGGAGCAGAACACTTATCTCATCCGCGTCGGCATGATGCAGGAGGGCATTCCGGTGGCGGATGCCATTCAGAGCCATTTCAGCCAAGTGTTCCCGAACAATCCCTATGAAGTCCTCAGCATCACTCAGATCGGCCCCAAGATCGGCGGCGAATTGCGCCGCGCCGGACTCATGTCCGTCTTGGTGGCCCTGGTCGGCATGCTCATCTATATCGCCTGGCGGTTTGACGGCAAGTTCGCCGTCGGCGCCGTCATCGCCACCTTCCATGATGTGATTTTTGTCATGGGCCTCTTTGTGGTGCTGGGCCTGGAGATGACGCTGACGGTGTTGGCCGCCATCCTCACCATCGTCGGCTACTCGATCAACGACACCATCGTGGTGTATGACCGCATTCGCGAAAACCTCAAGATCCATCGTCGCGACAACCTGGCTACGATCATGAACCTGAGCATGAACCAGACGCTCAGCCGCACGCTGCTGACCGGCGTGTCCACTCTGGTGGTGTTGATCATTCTCTTCTTCATGGGCGGCGAGGTGATTCACGATTTTTCCCTCGTCTTGTTCATGGGCACGGTCATCGGCACTTACTCCTCCATCTGGGTCGCCTCCGCCCTGGTGCTGGACTGGAACAACCGGCTGGAAGCGAAAAAGCATAAAAAGCCGGCCACGCGCACGGCGTAACGATCAGGGATCGCCTTATGAAAATCGAACAACACCCGCTGGGCGACGTGGTGGTGCTCAGCCTCAGCGATAATATCATCGGCGCCTCCGACTCGGCCATGTTGAACGACAAAATACACGAGCTGGCCGACGCCGGCAGCAAAAAAGTGGTTTTGGA
>JAKJDB010000380.1 GCA_022706175.1 Candidatus Zhuqueibacterota bacterium
TGCCGTCAAATACAACCGGCCCAACGGCGAGATCCGCATCCACGGGTATCGCGAGGGCCATTATGCGAGGATCAGTGTACAGGATTCCGGCATCGGCATGACCCCGGAGGAGCAGGAACGGCTGTTTGAAGAGTTCTTCCGGGCGAAAAATTCATTGACCCGTCACATCACCGGAACCGGGCTGGGTCTGACCATCGTCAAGTCCATCGTCAACGCTTATGCGGGCAAGATTGAGGTGCACAGCACATTCCAGGTGGGCACCACGTTTACCGTCTTTTTGCCGCTTGCGGATGCGCAAGGCAAGAACCAACAGGAAAAATGAGGTTGACTTTATCAGAAAAAAGCAATAAAATAACTTTCTATACATAGATATCGTCAAGAGAAAGTTCACTCTACTCGAGTTTTCCATTTGTGACGGCCACAACGACACATCTGCTTTTCAATCAAGCAGTTGAAAGGCGTAGGAAGCTGGATTTTCCGTTTATCGGTATCACTGGAAGCAATGGCAAGACCACTGTAAAGCGCATGCTGAGGGCTATCCTGAGCAAGCATGGCAGGGTGTATGACTTTGCTTATGATTCCGATACAGCGGAAAAGATCGCTCAGGAACTGATGACGCTGAGCGGCTCCTGGGATTGGGCGCTGGTGAAAATCGGCGCCTCGGCAGCCGACGAGGTCAAACGATCCACGGAATTGATACGGCCAAAGGTCGGGGTCATCACCAACATCGGCGAAGCTCACCTGGCAGTCCATGGAACGATCGAAAAGATAATGCACAACAAAGCACAGCTGCTCAACGGGCTGGAACCGGGCGGTTGGGCTGTACTTAATCGAGATAACGAATACGTCAAAGCGCTGGGCGAGGGAGATTTTACCGCCACGCGCTTTTTTGGTTTATCGGAACTTGCCGACTATTTTGCCGCCAATATCACCCCCCTAGGTCCGGAAGGCACCGCCTTTACCGTTCATCGCAAAAACAAATCCAGTCTGCGCCTGCATCTGCCCATCTACAGCCTGGGAGATGTTTATAACGCCCTGGCCGCCATTGCAGTGGCGGATGGTCTGGGTGTGCCGGATGAGATCATCGCCGACAGCCTGGAACATGATTTCCTCCTTCCCGAAGGTCGGGGACGGCTTCATCGTATGGCTGATCTGCTGCTCTTCGACGACACCTACGACGCTACTCCGCAATCACTGATAAAATCGACGGTCTGCCTGATGCAATGCAAGGAGGTGGCCCGGCGGCTGATCCTGGTGCTGGGCGATATGACCGAGCTGGGGAATCAGGCCGATTATTATCAAAAGATGATCGGTCATTATCTGGCCGGCATGCCTATTGACCTGGTGGTGATCTGCGGCCAACATGCCTCATCGACTGCCGAGGCCATGCGCAGCGGCAAACAGCAGGCTATGACCATCATGGAATTTCCGCTGGTTTCGCAGGTGATAGAGTTTCTGTTAAACGAGATCCGGCCCGGCGATGCGGTGATGGTGGAAGGCGGTGCGAATCAGGATCTGTCTGCGGTGGTCCGTGCGCTGCGCCGCACGTTTGCAAAGACTACGGAAACCGTCTAATCTTTTTGTTGAGAACAGGGAATGCAATTAAGCGAGATAATCCATACCTTGCAGCTGGAGACTCTCTGCGGCGCCGAGCCGGCCGTGGACGCGGATGTGCAATCGGCCTATGTCTCGGATATGCTCAGTGAGGTGATGGCCCATGCACCACGTGGGTGCCTGTGGATCACCCATCAGACCAACGAGAACGTGATCGCCATCGGTTATTTCAAGGAACTGGCCGCCATTCTGTTGCCCCGCAGCGGCCGAATGGAAGAAGAGGTTCTGGAAAAAGCCAAAGCGAAAAAGATACCGGTGCTCAGCTCGGCTCATTCGGCGTTTGAGCTGGCCGGACGTTTGTACGCCCTGGGACTACGGGAGCCGCGCTGATGTCCGAATGGTATCGCGCGGATCTGCACATTCACACCGTTCTATCCGCTTGTGCAGAGCTGACCATGGGCCCGCGCGACATCGTGGCGGCGGCCGAGGAAAAACAGCTCGACATCATCGCGATCACCGATCACAACTCGGTGGCCAACACTCAGGCGGTTATCCGCGCAGCCATCGGCCACGATCTTCTGGTCATCCCAGGCGTCGAGGTGGCCACGGCCGAGGATGTGCACATGGTCTGTCTGTTCCCGGACCAGCATCAAGCGCAATCGTTCCAGGAGTTTATCTACCGCCATCTGCTGGATGGGGATTACGACGACTCGCTCTATGGTCCGCAGATCATCTGCGATGAGGAGGAGAACATCCTCCATCAGGAGAGAAAGCTGCTGGCCTTTTCCACTACCGCGCCGATGGCTCAGGTGTACGAACAGGTGGTTCTGCACCAGGGCATCGCTTATCCGGCTCATGTGGATCGCCGCGCTTACAGCGCATTGCATATCCTCGGACATATACCGGATGAGATTCCGTTCACCGCAGTAGAGATCTCACACCGGCTTTACGTGGATGAGGCGCGTCGCCGCTTTCCGCAGCTGGCGCGCTATCAGATTCTCACGGCATCGGATGCCCATGATCTGAAGGATATCGGCAAGGCCATCACTTTTTTCTATCTGGAGGAACTCACCTTCGCCGAGGTGGTCATGGCCTTTCGCCGGGAGAAGAATCGCAAGCTGTCGGTAGCTCGGCCGGATGTGGCCATACAGAATATTCCGTATTGATTGAACGGGAGAAGATACACCGCCTCATGCGAGAACTAGCGCTGCACATTCTTGACATCGTCACCAACTCGATCGAGGCGCAGGCGAACCGGATCATCATTGCCGTGGATGAATCCGTCCGCGACAATCGCTTGCGCATACGCATCAAGGACAACGGCCGCGGCATGAGTCAGGAGCTGATCGACCGGGTGCTGGATCCCTTTGTCACCACGCGCACCACACGGCCGGTGGGCATGGGGCTTTCGTTGCTCCTGCAGGCGGCCACGGACTGCGAAGGCGGGTTAAAGATCTCTTCCACGCTGGGCAGAGGCACCCTGGTGGACGTCCATTTTAAACTGAACAGCCTCAATCGCATGCCCCTGGGCGAGATCGGCGCCACGCTGTCGAACTTGTGCATCGCTTCGCCGGACATCCATTTTTATTACCGGCATGTGACTGATAACGGCCGTTTTGTGTTCGATTCGTTCTGGCTGCTGGTGCAGATGGCCGCACGGAATTGCATGCTCTACACCCTGGCCGGCGAATCCGAACAACTCATTCGGGAGGGCGTTTTAGCGATCTCTTCCGTAGCGTGACCCAGGCGCTGTTAGGACGGCGGCTGCCTGGCAGGTTGACTGTTAGGATGAACGCTCGATTCACGGTCTCAATAATCACAATCAGCAGGAGGAACCATTTGTGAAAACATTAGCAGATCTGCGGGAAATCAGGGAGAAAGCCAAACGGGAGATGGCGCAGCGCGAACAGACGGCGCGATACCGGATCGTTGTGGCCATGGGAACCTGCGGGATCGCCGCGGGAGCACGCAGTGTGATGTCGGCGATTCTGGATGAGTTGAACAAGCGTCATATTACAGATACCGTGGTCACGCAGACTGGCTGTCTGGGATATTGCGATCAAGAGCCTCTCGTTCAGGTGGTGCAACCCGACCAGACGACCATCACATACGGCAAGGTCACGCCGGAAGTGGCCCGTGCGGTCGTCTCCGAACACATCGTCGACAATAAAATCATCACCAATCATGTGTTCCTGCAAAAATAATTCATCATACAAAGATAAGGTTCCTTTCAATCCATAGGAGGTAACGAATGCCTGATCTGGCCAAAATTAACGACATCGTGCAAGTCTATGAAAAGACTCCGACGCCGCTGATCTATATCCTCAAGGATGTGCAGAAAGAATTCGGCGCTTTGACCGAACCGGTCCTGTCTGAAGTGGCACGGATCACCCGAATGCCGCTCAGCGAGATCTAT
>JAKJDB010000381.1 GCA_022706175.1 Candidatus Zhuqueibacterota bacterium
GAAAATTTAAAACCGTTGCCCGCCCCTATCGCGCCTGGGGCTATCCAATCTCTCTGTTGATCGTTCTATCCATTCAACTCTGGCTGCTGGTGACCACGTTGATCACGGCATTCATCCCGTCCCTCTGCGGACTGGCGTTGACCCTCACCGGGCTGCTGTATTATTACCGCGATCGCCTGTTTCACCGGCAAAAAATTAAGGAGTAAACCATGAAAAAAAACAAAGGCCTTTGGCAGAGCGTTCTGCTTCTGTCGCTGCTCATCACCTCCTGGAGTCTGGGACAAAGCCGCGGCGATTACGTCAGGATATTAATGGCGCCGCAACACAGCGATTGGCTCTATCGCACCGGTGAGAAAGTGACGTTCCAGGTTTCCATCTATCAGTTCGGCCGTTTGCTGGAAAACGCGTCCATTCGCTACGAATGCGGCCCCGAGATGCTCAAACCGTTCAAGACCGGAACCATGGTGTTGAAGAACGGCCAGACCGCCATTGACGCTGGAACTTTGCAGCAACCGGGCTTTTTGAGCTGCAAGGTGGTCTGCACCCATAATCAGGTCGAGTACATCGGTATGGCCGCCGCTGCTTTTGAACCGGAAAAAATCCAGCCGACCACCACGCTGCCGCCGGATTTCAAGGAATTTTGGGATAAGGCCAAGGCCGCAGCGGCGGAGATTCCCATGGACGCGCGAATGACCTTGGTTCCGTCACGCTGTACCGAGACGGTGGATGTCTATCACGTCAGCGTGCAGAATTATACCCGCGGCGCCCGCGTGTACGGCATGCTCTGTGTTCCGAAAAAACCGGGCAAATATCCGGCGTTGCTGCGAGTGCCCGGCGCAGGCATTCGTCCGTATCAGGGGGATGTCAATACAGCGGCCAAAGGAGTCATCACCCTGGAGATCGGCATTCACGGCATTCCGGTCAACCTCGACCCCTCGGTGTACGAGGAATTGCGCGCCGGCGCATTAAACAATTATCAATTCTTCAATCTGGACGATCGTGACCGCTATTATTACAAGCGCGTCTACCTCGGCTGCGTACGGGCTGTTGATTTTATCTTTTCGCTGCCGCAGTTCGATGGAGAAAGACTGGCGGTCACCGGCGGCAGTCAGGGCGGCGCGCTTTCCATCATCACCGCCGGCCTGGATCCGCGGGTCAAAGCGCTGGTCGCCTATTATCCGGCCTTGTGCGACGTCACCGGGTATTTGCACGGACGTGCCGGCGGCTGGCCGCACATGTTCAATGACGCCAACAAGCCGTTTAACGGCAAACCGGATAAAATCGAAACCAGCAAATACTATGATGTGGTCAATTTTGCCCGCTTTGTCAAGGCGCCCGGCTATTACGCCTGGGGGTTTATCGACAACGTTTGTCCACCCACCTCCATGTATGCTGCGTACAACGTCATCACGGCGCCCAAATCGCTGCTGATCGCGCCCGATACCGGCCACTGGGCTTATACGGAAGAAAACAGCGTCACCGATCCATGGTTGTTGGAAAAATTGATCGGCTCTGCCGCCTCTTCTGCCAAATGACCGACGCGGATTACAAAAATGGTATGTTTCTTGCTGTTTACTGAGCGGTGCTGGTCATTTTTCGCCAACGATCTGTTTTTATTCGCCGCGCTCGTAACGCAAAGAGAAGATAGTTGATCCGAGTGATACAAGAGAGTGACACTCTAAAGCCAACTGTCTTTTTTTCGGACAGACGACCAGTTCCAGATTGCAGCACCACAGTGGTTCCTATGAACTAGGGTCTATTCCACATCTACGGATTCTGAAAATCCGCTGTTGGTGTGCTTGATGTCCTCCTCTGCCTCAGCGCAAACGGAATGGTACTCGCAGAATGGCTTGAACGCAGTGAAGGGGGAGACAGGGGGAAGCGGATGGTCGCCTGATCATCCGCTTTTTTTATGGTGCGCTCGGCATGCAGCCGCCATTGGAAGCGCAAGTTTCCCTCGAATTTTGCGGCGAGATTTTCCTTGGCAGAATAGCGGTTTTAACAGGAGGATCATCATGAGGATCATGTGTACCATGACAGCAGGGGTCGCACTGTTGTTCGGAATGGCCTGTGCGTTCAAGGATTCGGCACGCATGCCGAATTCCGATAACTCGGGACAGGCGAACTATGCGCCACCTTTTGAGCCACGCACGCGGCCGGCGTTTCTATCGTTGCCTCCAGGCGCGGTAGAACCCGGCGGCTGGCTACGAGACTGGTGCCTGGCAGCACGGGACGGCTATACCGGACACATGGATGAGTACGATGATGAATTCAAACGGGCATGGGCCGCTGATCACAGGATGACCGGTGAGAAGCTTCTGTGGCACAAAGGCGCCTGGCCGTACGAAGGGGGTGGGTACTGGTTCGATGGTCTCGCGCGGCTCGGTTTTGCACTTCACGACGACGCTCTTATCCAACAGGCAAATCAACGCCTGCATGCTGTGGCGGACCACATGAATCCAGACGGGCTGCTCTTTCTCTGGTGGCTCAACAGGAATAATCCGGATGACCGCAAAGCGGTCGATGCAGCGCTGGGAGGCTGGCCGCTCTGGGCCTGTGGTCTGTTGGGACGCGCCATGACAGGCTGCTATGCGGGCTCGAACGACCCACAGATTCTCCAGGCACTGCAGACCGCTTACGGTACGGACGCCGATTGCCTGCAGTCTATAAGCGGCAGCATGTCAAATGTATGGCCCGCCTATGACACCTACACTTGGACCGGAAACCAGACGATCGCGGACGCGCTGGACGCCATGTTCGACCGTGAGCGGCATGCATTGCAGCCGAAACTGGACCGCTACCGCAGGGCGCCTGACTTGCGCCCCGGTTCGACTGTGGAAAACCAGCATGTTGTCGAGTTCCTGGAAAACACTACGCCCTGGGCCGTGGCCTATCTGTGGACCGGTGAGATCAGCTATCTGCACGCGGTTCTCGGCTGGCACGAGTTGATCGAACGCATTGCCATGCAGCCCCACGGCGTTCCGGTCTCCGACGAATGGTACGTTCCAACGGGTGCATTCCGCGGCAGTGAAACTTGCGACGTAGCGGGCTATGTATGGAGCCAGGTGAGTCTGCTCGCGGTGAGCGGAGAAGGACGCATGGCAGACCGGGCTGAGCGCGCGTTCTTTAACGCAGGGCCTGCCACCGTGTCACGTGATTACAAGACGCACGTCTACTTTCAGAGCCCCAACCGTTTTGCCGACGGATCGCCCGATTTTCCCCATGGACCACGGGCTGGTGGAGGCTCTTACCTGGCCAAGCACAGTCCGTTGTGCTGCACCGCTGCCCTGAACCGTATCGTGCCCTGGTATGTGACGCAACATGCTACGGTCCGTGCAAGGTCACGGCGCTGGCGGCGAATCGTGTGCCGGTCAAGATCGACTGCCATACCGATTATCCTTTCAACGAATCCATCGAAATGATTGTCAATCCGGCTCGCACAGCGGAATTCCCGATCTACCTGCGTATTCCAGGCTGGTGCACTCGTCCCGAATTGAGCGTCAACGGCCTCGCCATCAAGGTCGCAGCCAACGCCAAGGGATTCGTATGTGTACGCCGCAGCTGGAAACCGGGAGATACGGTCCGCGTGCGCCTGCCCATGGAGGCGCTTGTACGAACCGGACGCGACAACGCGCCGGGTGGACCCTACACTGGTGAACACAAGCCCACGATGGTGACATTACCCGAAGAGGGCGGCACGCAAGGCGCGCCCTACGCCACCGTCTCCTACGGACCGCTGTTGTTCGCGCTGGCTATTCCCGATACTCGCGATGCCAATACGCCGGACCCCGTTGCCCGCTGGCGGTTTGCGCTGGATGTTAAGAATCCAACGGTCCGCGTCGAGCGCACGCCGATGCCAGTCCATTGGAACTGGCCGCTCGAGTCGCCGTTGAGGCTGAAGGTCAATG
This sequence comes from Candidatus Zhuqueibacterota bacterium, assembly GCA_022706175.1. Next base: position 3,909 of record JAKJDB010000381.1, read on the forward strand.
CTGTTGCGATCGACTGGGCGCCCTCGCCCAACGCGCCTGCGCTGCCGGCTCA
>JAKJDB010000382.1 GCA_022706175.1 Candidatus Zhuqueibacterota bacterium
GGTCTCGCATCATCTCGATTTCGTGTTTGCCCACCTGATCGTTGAATTTGGGTTCCTTGACTTTCAGCACAATATCCGCTTTGGCGTACAATGCTTCGACGTTGTCTACGATCTCCGCACCGGCTTTTTTATACTCCTCATCCGTGAAAAAAATTCCTTCCCCTGCCTTGGACTCCACAGCGACTTTATAGTTTAATTTGACCAGTTTGGCGACGGTCTCCGGTATGGCCGCGACTCTTTTTTCCTCCGGCATGATTTCTTTGGGAATGGCGATGATCATGGCAGAACTCCTTTTTACGTTTACTATGAGCGTTTTTCAATAGGGTTTGAACCGACAGGGCGGCATCGATCGTCGGTCGCCCGCGACCCGGGGCGCCGCCTGCCCCGGAAAAGTTAGCTTTTTTTAAATTTTGCAGCAAGAGAAATGTTCAGCGATTCGATGGCGGCCGGTGCAGGCCTACGCCTCCTCCGGTATGTAGAGATAGCGTTTGACCTTGTTGGTCGGAGTCTTTTCAAAAGGTTCCGGATGTTCCAGAATCTGCTGGACATGTGAAAATGCAGGCAATTCGCGATTGGCCGCTTTGCGGCTCTCTTCCAGCACCTGGGTGATAAAAGCGGCGGAATGGCTGCTGTCCAGGCCGCGTTTGCTCATCTCCTGATCCAGCACATCGGAATCGAGGTAGGCCTTGGCCAGCAGCCGGCCATGGTGGCTGAAGACCACGCACTCCATGATGAACGGGGATTGCTGAAGAACCTGCTCGATGATCTCCGGATAGATGTTCTCGCCCGAAGGTCCGACGATGACGTTTTTAGAGCGGCCTTTGATGAACAGATAGCCGTCAGGATCAAAATAGCCCAGATCGCCGGTCCGCAACCAGCCGTCGGGCAGGAACGACGCAGCGGTGGCGGCCGGATTTTTATAATAGCCCTGCATCACGATATCGCCGCGTACAATGATCTCGCCGATGCCGGTCTCCGGATTGGGTTGATGGATGGCCAGTTCGATGCCGGGGATGGGTTTGCCGCACGAACCGACCTTGACCGCTCCAAAGGGATTGATGGTCATGATGGGCGAGGTTTCGGTCATGCCATAGCCGGACGAGTAGCTGATTTCCGCATCCTGCAGAAACGTCTCGACGTCGAGATTGAGCGAAGCGCCGCCGAACATGAAAAAACGCAGCGATCCGCCCAGAGATTTGATCAGTTTTTTTCCGGCGAGTTTATGCAACCGCTTACGGAAAAAGGGCCTGGTGTACAGCCGGCTGATCAGCCGGCCCTGCATTTTCGGCAGAATGCGTTTACGATAGATTTTGTCCACCACCAGGGGAACGGTGAGGATGCCGGTGGGTTTGACGATCTCGGTGGCGCTGAGCAGCTTTTGCGGCGTGGGCATGCCCTTTAGATAATAGATCGAAACGCCGGTGGTCAACGGCGTGAGCATGCCGCCTGTGGTCTCAAAGGCGTGCGACAGCGGCAGAATGGATAAAAAGCGGTCCGCGCTGGTGAGGGGAAAGCGCTCGAGGCTGTGAATGATGTCATAGACGATGTTGCGCTGAGACAGCATGACCCCTTTAGAGTTGCCGGTGGTGCCGGAGGTGTAGATGATGGCAGCGAGGTCCTGCTCCTGGGGTCTCGGCAGTTCGGCGGCCGACGCTTTGGCGCTTTTTTTCTGCAGGAGTTTGCTGTAAAAAGAGCTGTGGCTTTTTTCTCCGCCCTCGGCGCTCAGATTTTCCAGCGAGAGAACCACCAGCGGCACGGAGGCCAGCTCTTCCAATTTGTGCCGGTATTTCTCGCCGACAAAGATAGCCTTGCAGCCGGCATGGCGGATGATGTGACGGATATCGTTTTCAGGAAAGCCGGGCAGGATCGGCACCGCTACCGCCGCCATGGTGGTGACCGCGAGATAGGCGATGGCCCAGTTGGGACAGTTGTCCCCCAGCAGTCCGATGCGATCTCCCGGTTCCACGCCCAGCGAGGCCAGTTTGACGGAGAGGGCGGTCATCGCTTTTTGCAGCTCAGCATAGGTGATGGCTTTTTCATCGAAAAAAGCCAAACACGGCAACGAGGGGTACAGGGTAAAACTGCGCTGCATGAGATGATGAATGGTCATTTTTTCAACGTTGACGATCATACGCTCTCCTCGACATGGGGTTTGAGCTATGCACTAATGCGGAGGGGGCCGGCTCAAGACAGTGGGGTGTGGCAACGCAGCGAGGCGGCGGGCCCGCACTCTTTTGTGCTATGAATTTACCATTTTCCTCTCTAACTAGCAATAAAAAAGCCCGGCAGAGGAACTCCTTCGCCGGGCATGCTTGTCGCACCATCGATTGCTGTTTGTTACAGCTGGATCGCCTGCTGGCGCCTGTTCTCGACATCGCGCCAATCGATCACATTGAAAAACGCGGTCACATACTCTGCACGCCGGTTTTGATATTTGAGATAGTAGGCGTGCTCCCAGACGTCCAACACCAGCAGTGGAATGGCGCCCCACTGAGTCAGGTTCTGGTGTTTTTCCGCCTGCAGGATGACCAGCTGCTTACCCAAAGGTTGATACGCCAGTATGGCCCAGCCACCGCCCTCCACTTTGTTGGCCGCTGCGGCAAAGTGGGCTTTGAATCCAGCCACACTGCCAAAGTCTTTGTCCAGCGCCTTGGCCAGTGCGCCTTTGGGATCGCCCCCGCCCTGCGGGCTCATATTGGTCCAGAACACCGCATGCAGAATGTGGCCGGCGCCATGAAAGGCGATCTGGTTGGAATAATGCTGAATCAACCCATAGTCGTTGGTCGCACGCGCCTGGCCCAAACTGGCCAGCGCGCTGTTCAAACCGTTGACGTAGGCCAGGTGGTGTTTATCGTGATGCAACCGCATGGTCTGCTCGTCGATGTGCGGTTCCAGGGCGTTATAGTCATAGGCAAGGGGGGGCAGTACATATTCGCCTTTTTCATTCTTGCTAGTGTCAGCCGCTTGGCCGGTCTGAGCAAACGAACTCTCCACCGCAGCGGCGGCGCCTACGACTAAGGGAACTGATTTTATAAAATGACGACGGGTGGTCATGATAGAGCCCTCCTGTTTGTTGCTTTTACAACACAAGCCCTGTTGTAAAAATTCCTTTCCTAGGCGAAGGCGAGGACGAGCCGAGTTCCAGGTTGCAGGCGTGGATGGTGGGACACCAGGAGGTCGACCATGCGATGGAACAACACATCCGGCACGCCGTCCGGGTGACGGGACTGCAAGCGCATGTCGCACATTTCATTGACAAAGTCGATCACATAATACTGTTGCGCGGCGGTCATCGCGATCTCGGAAGAAAAAAAGTGCATACCGGAGATGGCGGCGATGCGGCGGACCAGATCAATTAGCGGAGCTACCCAGGGGGCGGAGAGATCGTCGATCAGGCTGTAGAGATGGGTACGGTCATCCCAAAAGCAGGGCAGGATTTCATCCATGACGTAGAGGACGCGGAACCAGGCGCGCCGGCCGGCGATCTCTGCAGGTTCGACCCGTTTCTGCAGAATCACTTTGTTGAGCCGGCTTTCCCTCATGACCTGACGGATGTGTTCCGGCGTTTGCGCGTCCAAGATGACGCCCTCGCCGCCGCCGCCTTCTGCTGGTTTGACGACAAAGGGGGTTCCCAGTTTATCCCGGGCCTGCTGCAGCGCCTGTTCAAGATGGTCTTGATCGGAGAGAATGAGGCCATAGGGCACCGGAACGCCGCGCCGCACCAGTTCCAGGTGCATGGTGGCTTTATCGCGGCACCAGATCATGCGCTGCGGGTCGTTGACGATTTGAGTGCCGGCCCGCTTCAACTCTGACAACACCGGCAGTAAAAAGGGGTGAACGTCCGATGCCCGATCGATGAGATAGGGAAAGGCATAAAGGGGATTGCGGCAGAGGTCGACAAAGGCGGTCAATTCAGCTGAGCGAAACGCTGCGGCTGACAGGCGGCGGCGGACCGCGCC
>JAKJDB010000383.1 GCA_022706175.1 Candidatus Zhuqueibacterota bacterium
GTTGATCTTGATGATGGTCTTGTCCGCCCGGCTGCTGGAGGCGTGGATGGCGTTGGCTACCAGCTCCTTGCCGGTGCCGCTCTCACCCTCGATCAGCACGGAGGTGCGCGGCGTTTCGGCGATGATCTTGATCAGGTTCTGCACCTCCTGAATCGCCGGGCTGTCGCCGTACAGGCCGCTGTCGGGAAAGCGTTTGCGCTGCTGTTCCTTGAGACGGGCCACCTCCAATTTCAAACGGTGCGTCTCCAGCGCTTTGGCGACCACCAATTTCAGTTCGTCCAGTTCGAACGGCTTGAGCAGATAATCATAGGCGCCGGATTTCAGCGCCTCCACCGCCGGCCGGGCGTCGGTCAGCGCGGTGATCATGATCACCAGCAGATCCGAAGCCTGTTCACGGATTTTGGCCAACACCTCCAAACCGCTGATGCGCGGCAGTTTGATGTCCAGAAGCACAAGATCGGTCAATCCTTTTTCCAGATGGTTGAGCGCCTCTTCGCCGGAATAGGCGGTGCGCACGCTGTGCCCCTCTTTTTTCATCACTTCAGCTATGGTCTGACACAGGTCCTCATTGTCTTCCACAACCAGAATATTCGCTTTCATTCGCTGACTTCCTCAGTAGGTAAAAGAAACTTGAACGCCGTGCCGCGATCCGGGATGCTGGTGACCGTGATTTCGCCGCCGTGGGCGGTGATGATGCGATAGACGATGGCCAGGCCCAATCCGGTGCCCTGTGATTTGGTGGTGAAAAAGGGATCAAAGATGTTTTCCAGGTCCTCGGGCTTGATGCCCTGGCCCGAGTCCTGCACGATCACCTCGACGAAGGCCGGCTTTTCCGCTTTGCCGAGCCGTTCCGGATGAATGTGGGCGTAGCCCTTGCCGCCGGCCTTGAAGGGCCCGGCGGAGATGAGCAGTTTGCCGCCGTCGTCGGTGGCGTCCACGGCGTTGAAAATCAAGTTGAGGATCACCTGCTGGATCTGGTGAAAATCCACATAGACCGGCGGCGTGTTGGGATCAAAAGCGGTGCTCCACCAGATCTTTTTCTCCTGCAGCTTTTTGTCCACCAGGTTGAGCACCTCGTTGACGATGTCCTGCACCCGGTGCAGTTTGCGCAGCGGCGGCCGCGGCCGGGCATAATCGAAAAACGCTTTGAGCAGTTCGTCCAATCGGTTGACCTGGCGCACGATGCGGTCCAGGTAAACCTTGCGGTCATCGCCGTCGACGAACTCTTCCTGCAGGGATTGGGCCATGGCCTTGATGCCGGCCAGGGGGTTCTTGATTTCGTGCGCCATGCCGGAGGCGAGCACGCCCAGGGAGGCGAGCCGGTCCATGCGAATGACCTCGGCCTGCATGCGTTTGATCTGCGAGATGTCCTTGAAGGAGATGATGGTGCCGACACGGCTGCCCTGGTCGTCCAGCCGCGGGGTGACGGTAAAGCCGATGGTCACCGGATTGCCGGATTTGGGCAGCACCGTGACCTCGCGGTTGGGCGGCATGGTGAGGATGGGCGAAACCCGCGAGAGGATCTCGGCCTCCCGGCCGCCGAGCACGCCGGCCAGCGGCCGCCCCACCACCTCGCGGGCGGTCCAGCCGAGCACCTCCTCGGCGCCCAAGTTATAGGAGGTGATCTCGCCCTCGAGGTCCAGGGTGATCAGTCCCGATTGAATGCTCTGAATGATGCTCTCGTTGAAATTCTTCAGCGCGGTGATTTCCTGCTCGAGTTTGATGCGCTCGTTGATGTCGCGGGAGATGCCGACGACGCCGAGCACCCGGCCGTCCTGCTGAATGGGGGACATGTTGGTGGAAAAGTACACCGACGCGCCGGCGCCGGAAATGAATCGTGATTCAAAGTTGCGCGCATGGCCGGTGAGGGCGATCTCGAGATTCTTTCCCGCCCAGGGGCGGTCGGGCGAACAGATGAGGTCCAGCAACGGCCGGTCCTGCAGCTGCTCCTTGGACAGACCGGTGAATTCACAGAGGTGGCGGTTGGCATACAGAATCGCGCCCTGATCGGTCAGGGCGAACACCAGATCCTGAACGTTTTCGAACAAAACCTGATAATTAAAATCCATGATCCCGTTAAACGGATGTTTCCAGCAGGGCGACCAGGCGCTTGCTGCTGGTATAGACCGCGTGCACATCCATGCGCTGCTGTTCGTTCAACTGCACGGTTTCGTCGCGCAGGTCCTTGCTGAGCCGGGCGATGGTCTGGCCGATCAGGCGCAATTCCTCGAGGCGGCGCATATCAAAGGCCGGCGGCGCGTCGTGCGCGGGAGGCGGGGACGGGGGAGCGGACGGCTGAATCTGCGTGTAACGCAGAATGCTGTCGATGATGTTCACCAGTTCGCGATGGCCGAACGGCTTGTTTAAAAAAGCGTGCAACCCCATGCGAAAACATTCGTCCAGATCCTCGATGTAATCGGTGCGCGCGGTGAGCACCACGACCGGAATGCCGCGCAGGCCGGCGTATTCGGCCTCGCTGTGGATCAGGCGCAGGAACTGCGTCCCGTTGATGTCCGGCAGCATATAATCGAGCACGATGATGTCCGGCCGTGCGCTTTTGGCCAGATCCAATCCCTCGTGTCCGCTGCGGGCGGAGAGATAGTCAAAACCCGCCCGGGCGAAGATGCGTTCGCCGATGAGCTCCATGTCGGTGTTGTCATCGACCAGCAGGACTTTACCTTTCTTCATGGGGGAGATTCCTCTTCATGCGTTAGCGGATGATCATCTCCGCATCCTCAGGCTGAGAAACCCCTGCGCCGGGGTTGGCGCTCAGCTTGGGAAGAAAAACAGAGAAGACAGAGCCGCGATTTTCTTCACTCTCCACCTCCACCCTACCGCCGTGCAATTCGACGATTTGCTTGACCATGGCCAGGCCCAACCCGGTGCCGGTCTGGTTGCGCACCTGCTCGTGATCCGTGACCCGGTAAAATTTATCAAAGATTCGCGGAAGCGATTTGACCGGAATGCCGTAGCCCTGGTCGCGCACCTCCAGAATCACTTCGTTCTCCGTCTGCCGCAGAAGCAGATCCACGCGCTTGTTCTCCGGGCTGTATTTGACCGCGTTGGAGAACAGGTTGAGGACCACCTGCTCGATCATGCCGCCGTCGGCCCAGACCGGGGCCAGCTCCTCCGGCGCCGTCACCTCCACCTGGATCCCCTTCTTGTCCGCCAGATAAGAGTTGTTGCCCACCACCACCTGCACCGTCTCGAGCAGATCCAGTTCCGCCATTTTGGGCTGGATGCGGCCCGACTCGATGCGCGAGATATCGAGAAACTTGTTGATCAATTCGGACAGGCGATTGGACTCTTTGAGAATGATCGAGGCGTACTCGGTCGACTGCCGCCGGGTGATATCCGAATCGAGCATCAGCTCGCTGAATCCCGAGATGCTGGTGAGCGGCGAGCGCAGCTCATGCGCCACCATGGACACCAGCTCGGTCTTCATCTTGTCGATCTCCTTCTGCTGAGTGATGTCCCGCAGGATCGTCACAATGCCGATCAGATCGCCGCTCTCCTGCTGCACCCGTGCCGATTTGGCCTGCAGAATCCGCGGCTTCCAGTCGCCGCGCTTTTTCAGCGTAATCTCGGCGACGGAGAGGGCCGTCTGCCTGTTTTTCACCGCATCCTGAATGAGCTGCAGCAGGGTGGGCTCTTTGATCCACTCGCGCAGCGGATGATCGAACGCCTTTTCCTGGCGCAGATCGAACCAGCTCTCCGCCGCTGCGTTTAGAATCAGGATGCGCGATTGCGGATCCGTGACGATGACGCCGTCGGCGATGTTCTTGATGATGGTTTGAGTCTTGTTGCGCTCGGCGATGATCTTAGCCAGATTCATCTTGTCCAGCCGCCGCAGTTCGGTGGTCATATAATTGAACAGACGGCCGAGCCGGCCGATCTCGTCGTCCGAATCCACCTTGATCTCGTGCTGAAAATTGCCGCGGGCGATCTCC
>JAKJDB010000384.1 GCA_022706175.1 Candidatus Zhuqueibacterota bacterium
CACCGAGGTGTATTCCAACACCGGCGGTCAGATGTCCAAATCCACGCCGTTGGGCGCGGTCGCCAAGTTCGCGGCCGCCGGAAAGCCGCTGCCGAAGAAAGACATGGGCATGATCTTCATGACCTACGGCAACATCTATGTCGCCCGGACCGCCATGGGCTTTAACGATCTGCAGACGGTGCGTGCGTTCATCGAAGCCGACGCCTATGACGGACCTTCCATCATCATGGCCTACAGCCATTGTATCGCCCATGGCATCGCCATGCACAAGGGCATGGAGGAACAGAAAGCCGCGGTAGAATCCGGCCACTATATTTTGTTCCGCTATAATCCGCTGCTGGCGGCCCAGGGTCAGAATCCGCTCAAGCTGGATTCCAAGGCGCCGGCCATCAAGTTCGAGGATTTCGCTTATCGGGAAACCCGCTTCAAGATGCTGACCAAGAGCATGCCCGACCGCGCCAAGAGCCTGCTGCAACAGGCCCAGGCGTCGATATACAGTCGCTGGAACATGTATGAAGGATGGGCGGCCATGAAGTACGGTGAGGGCGAGGAAAAGAAAGCGGAATAATCGGCGGAATTAAAATTTTCAGAAAGGACTCGAATATGGATTTATCAACCACCTATATGGGTTTAACCCTTAAGAATCCGCTGGTGCCCTCGGCCTCGCCGCTCTCCAAAGAATTGGACGGCATCAAACGGCTGGAGGACGCCGGCGCCGGCGCTGTGGTATTATATTCTATTTTTGAAGAGCAGATCTCCTTTGAGGCGGAGGAGCTGGATCATTTTCTGACTCAGGGAACGGACAGTTTCGCGGAAGCACTCAGCTATTTCCCGCAGCCCAGCGAGTTCAATCTGGGGCCGGACGAGTATCTGGAACACATCCGCAAGGCCAAGGCGGCGACCAAGATTCCGATCATCGCCAGCCTCAACGGCATGACTACCGGCGGCTGGATCGACTATGCGAAAAAAATGGAGCAAGCCGGCGCTGACGCTCTGGAACTGAATATCTATTTTCTCGCGGCCGATGCCACACAGGACAGCGCCACCATCGAGCAGACCTATGTGGACATTTTCAAGGCGGTCAAGGCGGGGGTGAAAATTCCCGTGTCGATCAAATTGAGCCCGTTCTTCAGCTCCATCACCGCCATGACCAGAAAACTGGATGCCGCCGGCGCCGACGGATTGGTGCTGTTCAACCGGTTTTATCAGCCGGACATCGATCTGGAGACGCTGGAGGTCAAACCCGGCGTGGTGTTGAGCAGCTCCAGTGATCTGCGTCTGCCGCTGCGTTGGATCGCTATTTTGCATGGAAAGCTGCAGGCGAGTTTGGCCGGCACCACCGGTGTGCACACCGCCGCGGACGCCGTCAAGCTGATCATGGCCGGCGCCGACGTGGCGCAGATGTGCGCCGCGCTGTTGGTGAACGGTCCGGCCCATCTCGGCAAAGTTCTGAAAGATATGCAGGCCTGGATGGAGAAGAACGGCTACGAGTCCGTAGACAAAATGAAGGGCAGCATGAGCCAGAAGAATGTGGCGGAACCTGCGGCCTATGAGCGTGCCAATTACATCAAAGCGCTGAACCAATACAAGATCAAGTAACAGGCAGTCCTTTTCTTTTGTGTAAAGCCCGGTGTTCTGTTTGATGCCGGGCTTTTTTTAGTAACGAATAGACTTGCTGCAACGTGGGTTGAAAATCTGGACGGTTGCCGGTTTTGAGGGTGATTACCGTTCGGGTGATTGAAAGAACCCCATCGGACCGATAAAAGGACTTGTTTTTGTTCAATCCTTTTTCTAAACTGAATCGCGACCTCGATCGGTTGGCCAAGCTTTCGAATCCTGCTACCCATAGTGCGATGCTGTGATCCTTCTTGTGTGCGTGGCAGAACAAGTTGCTGCGAACCGTGGATTGATGGTTTTTCCGAAAAGGAAGACGTTCTATGGAACATCAAGATGGACAGGACAGAGGTATGCTGCATGCTGAATTGACCGGCGCTATTTTACATTGCGCCTTTGAGGTGGTCAACGAACTGGGTTCCGGCTTTATCGAATCGGTTTATCAGAATGCCATGATGTTGGCGTTGCGGCAAAGAGGACTGGCCGTTAAAGCAGAGCATCCCATTAAAGTGGCGTTTCGAGGGGAATGTGTTGGATGTTTTAACGCGGATCTGTTTGTAGAAGGCAAGGTCATTGTCGAGCTCAAGGCTGTCAATGCGATTGCGCCGGAACATCAGGCACAGGTCATTAATTATTTAAAAGCGACCGGTGTGGAAGTGGGCTTGCTTATTAACTTTGGCAATCCCAGGCTTGAATACAAGAGATTATATCGCGCATTAGAATGGAAGCTAGACTGACGGGCCGTATATTAGTTTTTTTGCTTGCTTCAGACCTGAATCACCAGGATGGTAGGATTTCCAGTGAGTACTTGTTTAAATCCTGTTTATCCTGCTTATCAATGTTGAGGGAAAGACATGGATGGACAAGATAGACAGGATAAAGGGATTTTCCGTGAGCACGTGTTTTCATCCTGTTTATCCTGCTTACCGATGTTGAGGGAAAGACATGGATGGACAGGATAGCTAATCCATGTTTACTATTTATTTTTGTCTGACTGCCGTTTTTATTTACTGCTAAGGTCTCTTTACTTGCTTAGGGAAATGCCCATGTTTGTAGATGCTCATCTGCATGCCGTAAGAAAAAAAGGCCTGCCGCGCAACGCTGCGTATTCCGACTATGCCACCCCGGAAGAAGTGAGCGCCAAGATGGATCGCACCGGCGTTGACCGGGGCATCCTTCTGCCCTTGATCAGCCCGGAGGGCGGCTTTCAATTGTCCACCACCGAGGATGTACTTGAGATCTGCGAAACCTATCCCCATCGATTCTACGCCTTCTGTAATGTGGATCCCCGCGCCGGCTCCCATGCTCCCGATGCCGACCTATCCTTTCACTTGAACTATTACAAACATCAGGGGTGCCTGGGCGTCGGAGAGATCACCGCCGGCTTTAACGGCTTCACCCGCGACCCCGAGTTCGGTTGGTCGTTCATGGAGCGGCTCAACGACCGCATCTTATTCGGCACAGAGATCTGCGATCCTCTGGTTTCGCATCGACACCCCGACTATCTGCGCACTTCTTTTGCCGAGGGCCGCATCTCCCGGGAAGCGTTCGAAAACATCAGCTGGCGCAACGCCAATCAACTTTTCGGCCTCGGCTTGTAACCTTCATGGTTTTTACCATCAGAACCGGTCATTGGCCGGCAGAAAGAGTCTGCCCTTTTTCACCGTACAACCTCTTAGCATATAGAGAGCCGCTATGAATCAGATCAAAGTAATGACGATCATCGCCTGCCAGATCGCTCTTCTGCTGGGTTCTGTCGGCTGCAACCACCCCGACGCAGTGGACTATGTGGATCCTTTTATCGGCAGCCACTTTTTCGCCCACACCTTTCCCGGCGCCAGCCTGCCGTTTGCCATGGTGCAGCTCAGTCCGGATACAGACACCGAAGGATGGACTGCCAGCTCGGGCTATCAGTATGCCGATTCGTCCATCATCGGTTTCAGCCATACGCACTTTAGCGGCACCGGCGCTGCTCTGGCGGGCGATATTCTGCTCATGCCCTTTGTTGGAAATCGAATAGAAATCAAGCCCGGCCCCCGCTCGCATCCGGAGCAGGGCTATCGTTCACGCTTTGACCACAAGGATGAAGCCGCCTCCCCGGGTTACTATCGCGTCCTGCTCAAGGACCACCAGATACAGGCAGAGTTGACCGTCACTCAAAGGGTGGGGTTCCATCGCTACACCTTTCCGCAGACGCCGAACGCCCACATCCTCCTGGATCTGGGTCATCACATCGGCGATGTACCTACCGGCGCTTCGCATGTTCGTCTCGTCGATAACCGGCGGATCGAGGGCTACAAACAGAGCATCGGCGGCCGGGTCTTTTTCAGCGCC
>JAKJDB010000385.1 GCA_022706175.1 Candidatus Zhuqueibacterota bacterium
CGCCGGCGGCTGAACGCCCTGTTTGCCGACAATCTGGCGCTCAGCGCGCGCCTCACCGCGGAGCAGACGCGCGCTGGAGATGCTGCCTTTGCCGCCAACCGGGTGGTGGATGAACGGCAGGATACCTACTGGGCGACCGATGATTCGGTAACGAGTGCAACCCTGGAGCTGACCTGGCCGAACGCCCAGACCTTTAATATTGTTTGCCTGCGCGAACCGGTGGTTCTGGGGCAGCGCATTGAAAAATACCGCGTCGACGCCTGGGGGGAAACCGGTTGGATCACCCTCGCCTCCGGCGCCACCATCGGCAATAAAAAGCTGGATCGCTTCCGCCGGACGCAAACCACCCGGCTGCGCGTTGTGCTGGAAAAAAGCCGCGCCTGCCCGCTGCTCTCCGAGGTGGGGGTGTACTGGGACCCCATGACCGGCGAATGAGCGACCAGCGGTCCGTCGATCGGTTTAGTGTTGATAGACGCGCACGTAATCGATGATATACTCTTGCGGAAAAATTTCCGCATCCACGCCCTTGGCGCCTCCCCAGTCTCCTCCGACGGCAAAATTCAAAATCAGATAGTGCGGTTTGTCATAGGGCCAGGTATCGTTCCCCCGTCCTTCATTGGCAAATGAAAAATATTTGACATCGTCCACAAAAAAGTCCATGTGATCCGGAAACCACTCCACCGCATAGACATGGAAATCCTCCCACGGTCTGGGAACGACCAGTTTGGCGCCCTTGTTGGTCTGCAGGACATGGTTGTAGGATTTGGTGTGGATGTTGGCATGGATCGTGTCCGGGTCGTAACCGACGTTTTCCATAATATCGATCTCGCCGCAATCAGGCCAGGGCGTATCGCCGAAATTGCTGCCCAGCATCCACGCGGCCGGCCAGGTGCCTCTGCCGGTCGGCAGCTTGGCGCGCACTTCAATACGGCCATAGGTCCATTCCGCCTTGCCCCGGGTGATGAGGCTGGCTGAGGTGTATTCCGCGTGTTTGCGCGATCTCTGCCATTCCGGACTCGAAGGATCATAATCGGGATTTTTAAATTTTTCCTTACGCGCCTGGATGATCAGCTTGCCGTCACGAACCCGGCAGTTTTTCTTGCGGTTTTTCGTGTAGAACTGCAGCTCATGGTTGCGGATGAATCCATATTCATGACTCCATTTGGCTGGATCCGGCAGCCCGGACCGGTCGAACTCGTCGGACCAGACGAGCTTCCAGTCTGCTGCGAAGCCCATGGACGTCGCACAAAGAATGATCCAGGCGGCGATACGAAGCATAGACGTCTCCTTTATGGTCGAGTACATTGGTGAACCGTGAATTCTAATATATGAAAAAGTTGTTTACCATGTTATTTATTTTTACGGCGTGTCTGCCGATTGCTGCGCGATGCGTGGCGGGCCGTTCCAGGCTGTGTTGCAACGGTTGACGCCGCGTCATTATTGTCTTGATCTCGAGTCAGGAAAGCGCTATATTTTTTTTATCAACCGCCGCCGCCCTGGCAACGCCGGTCCGGGCTTGTGGCAAATCACGGCTCTTGGACAATGCCTTTTTGATCGACGGAAGGCGCCGGTCGTACGAGGGACAATAGGACGCTTTCCTTCTGCTGTTTTTCTCCAGCAGGCCAAGTCGCTGTGCCAGTGGAAAACAGGCGGGCTGGGAGTGCGCGCGCTCTGCATTCAATCGGATCAGCCGCCGTGAAAACCTGGACCACCCACAGCGGTCAAAAGATTTACCGGATTCTGGAACGCCGGTGCACTTGTTAACTGGTTGCCTCCGGCGCGTGGTTCCTTCTGGTCGATGCCGGCCGGGAGCTGGTACCACGATGCAATGATAAACGATCATGGTGATGTCACGGGCCAAGATCGCCGGTAGGATTAAAGCAATGCCTCGTCCGTTTCGGGCAATAGGAAGCAGATCGTCGCCAACATGTATTTGTGCAGGAATCGATTATGACAAGCGGAGCCGTTCATCGTCCTGAAAACCATACCCGCGGCCTTTTGCACCAGCTGATTTTTGAATCCGACACCAAAGCGGGCCGCACCTTTAACATTGTTCTGATCACCATCATTCTCATCAGCGTCGCCACTGCGTTGCTGGACAGCGTGCACAGCATCAGGGATCGCTACGGTTCGCTGCTGCTGTTCCTCGAGTGGTTTTTCACCATCCTGTTTACCATCGAATATGGAATGCGACTGTACAGCCTGAAGCATCCTTTACGCTACGCAGTCAGCTTTTACGGCATCATCGATCTGCTGGCGATCGTACCTACCTATTTCAGCCTGGTGTTTCCGGGCGGCCAGTATTTTTTGACCTTCCGCATCATGCGGCTGCTGCGCATTTTCCGCGTCCTCAAGCTCTCCGAGTATCTGAGCGAAGCCAACGTCATTTTGACCGCGCTGATGGCCAGCCGGCGCAAGATCAGCGTGTTTCTGCTGACCGTCTTGCTGCTCGCAGTCATTATGGGATCGCTGATCTATGTGGTGGAAGGGGAAGCCAACGGCTACACCAGCATTCCGACCAGCATCTATTGGGCCATCGTCACCATGACCACCGTCGGCTACGGCGATCTGGCTCCACAGACCGCTGTCGGTAAAATGCTGGCCTCGATCATCATGATGCTGGGCTATGCCATTCTGGCTGTGCCCACCGGCATTGTCACTGTCGAGATCTCTCAGGCGAGTAAAAAAAAGGTCTCCACCCAGGCCTGTCCGGAGTGCGGCGCTGAAGGGCATGACTATGACGCCAAGCATTGCAAATATTGCGGCGCCCGGCTCTAATCCCATCAGTCCAGCAATGAGTAAAAGGGCCGGCCTGGTCCGCAGCGGAGTTGATCACACAGGTTTAATAGACAATGTCCTCTTGGAAAAAAGTGTTTGCCATCCTCTGGACCGGCCAGCTGTTCTCCACTCTGAGCAGCGCCGTGGTCGGTTATGCGGTCGTTTTCTGGCTGAGCATCGAGACCGGCTCTGCTGAAGTGCTGGCGGTGTCCACGATCGCCGGCCTGTTGCCGCAACTGCTGTTGGGGCTGTTCACCGGCGTGCTGATCGATCGCTGGGATCGCAAGCGGATTATGGTGGCGGCGGACCTGTTCATCGCCGTCTGTTCCGCGGTCATGGCCGTGCTGTTTTTTTTCGGCCGGGTCAAGCTGTTGCATATCTATGGCCTGCTCGCCCTTCGTTCCATCGGCAGCGCCTTTCATGTGCCGGCCATGCAGGCGTCAGTGCCGCTGCTGGCGCCCGAGTCCGAACTCTTGCGCGTGGCCGGCATCAACCAGGCCATCCAGTCCATCAGCACCATCGCCGGCCCGGCTCTGGCCGCGTTGCTGATCAGTATGTTGGACATGACCTACGTGCTTTTGTTCGACGTCATCGGCGCCGCCATCGGCTGTCTCTCGCTGCTGCTGATTCACATTCCCAATCCGGACACGCCCGCGGCGGCGCCGACGCCCAACCTGCTTAAGGAGATGAAGCAAGGGTTGCGGGAGATCTACCGCAACACCGGTCTGCTGTGGCTGTTCATCTTTATGATCGTGGCCAATTTTTTCCTCATGCCTGTCAGCGTGCTGTTCCCGTTGATGACCCTCAACCACTTTTCCGGCAGCACCTATGAGATGAGCGTGGTGGAGATCGCCTGGGGCATCGGCATGCTGCTGGGCGGTGCGTTGCTGGGAATTTTTAAGCCCAAAATCAGCAACGTCATCCAGATCAATGCCATGTACGTGCTGTTGGGGGTGACGTTTCTCTTTTCCGGGGTGCTGCGACCGGACGGATTTCCTCTTTTTGTTTTTCTGACCTTTCTCGCCGGGATCTCGGGTGCGGTTTTTTTCAGCGCCTTCACCGTAGTGCTGCAGACCCTGGTGGATCCGGCTGCTCTGGGAAGGGTGTTCTCCCTCCATGGCAGCATCACCCTGTTGCCGGCCATGATCGGACTGCTGCA
>JAKJDB010000386.1 GCA_022706175.1 Candidatus Zhuqueibacterota bacterium
TTTCGCTGTTTGAATCATCAGCGTCATTCAAGTATTCGGCGTACTCGCCACTATATTCCCAGCTGGCCGTGGCAATGTTCAGGCCCAAACCACCGCCGGCATAGGGTTTGATATTACCGGTGCTGGGGAATTGATAGCGCAGTGCCGCCATAATACTCAGCACGGAGAAAGAGGCATCGGCGTGACTCTCTTCGTAGCTTTTCTTCCAATAATCGACGTAGGTGAAGAGCTTTAACTGCGGCGACACTTTGCCGAGGTAGACGTTGCCGCCGAAGCCGATGGTGCTTTCGATCGGATCTTCAGGGAACACATACGCCAACTAACCGCCCACCCCTTTTAGACCGATATCCGATTTGGCCGATGCCAATCCGGACAGGGCCAATACCAGCAACATGACCACTGCGACTTTTCTCATACCTGACTCCCTTCTTGATTGTAATTCAACCCGATGCCCAAGCAGACGATGCCTGAAGCAATAAATTAGAAAATATAACCTTATTTGTCAACGGAATATTTCCGAAGGATGAAAAAAATCAGGCGTCTTTTTTCTTTTCCGCTTCACCGCGCAGACGGTTCACCTCAGCGGTTAGTTCGTCCAGCTTGGCCTGCAGCTCATCGACCACTTTTTGGGTTTTAGGCTTGATCTCCTCCATGGCTTCCTGCACCTGTTTTTGAATCCACCCCTTGGCCTCCTGGCTGCGTTGTTCCACTTTGGCCATGGTGTCCTGGATATACTTGGCGCGTTCTTCCTGGTTGACTTCGCCGCGTTTGATCATCTCATCGATAAAATCTTCAACCTTTTCCTTGGTCAGATCCATGAATCCCAGGCCGGCCATCAACGTTTTGCGCAAAAAGTCTTCCATGATGTTTCTCCTTTGTTTAGTTTTCCAGTTTTTGGATGATGCCGTCTTTGTATTGCAGGAGGTGGACTGATTGATTGACGTGAGATTCTTTGGAAAATTGATAATCTCCTGCAAGCCCATTAAAGAGCGGCGCCTGTTGCAGGTACTCCACCAGGGATCGGGCGTCGGTATACCCGGAATCGATCGCTTGGACCAGGTAACGGCCCAGATCCACCCCCAACACAGAGAGCAGAGTGGGCGATTGACTGGTCAACATACGATAACTGTTTTGAAAGCGGATATATTCCATCTCGGTCTCCTGCAGGTGCTGACCGCTGATGAACACGGCGCCGTTGATATAACGCCGTTGATTGCGCAACACGTCGAGATGATTCCAGTTGTCGCCGCCCAGGGGCGTGGCTTTGATGTTGACCAGCGCGTACTGCGGGGCGATGATCGGAAGGTCTTCCTCATAGATGGGGAAGAAAAAGCCGTCGATGGAGGTGACCGGCATGTCGAATTGGTCGTCCTGGGTGCCGAGGACCCGCTGACCCGATTCAGGGCGACGGCGCAGATATTCGTTCATCTGCGCGGTATCCGGCGGGCTGGCAGCCAAGGCGGTTTCGCGGATGGTCTGAAAGTGTCGCTTGAAATCCTCTGTGCCGGGATAGTACCATTGCTGGGCGATGATCGTGCCGCCCAGTTCATCGATGGCGCCGGCAAAGGCGTCGGTCAAGTCGTGCCCATAGTTGTCCGCCGGCGCCAGAATGGCAAAGGTGCGCAGGCCGAGTTTCTGATAGGCGTAGCGAGCCAGGGCAATGCCGCGCGTCTCGATATCGCTGTTCATTTGAAAGATGCGATCTCCCAGGCCGGCGATGCCGGCCTCTGTGGTGATCGGGCAGATGAGCAGTTTACCGGCCTGGGCTGCCATCGCCGCCAGGGTGGCGGAGCGGCTGTCGTCCAGTTCGCCGATAAACAACGATACATCGGTCCTGATCAGCTCGTTCATCAACCGCGCAGCTTCGACCTGCGATCCGTGAGTATCTTTTAAAATCAGTTCCACCGGATGGAGCAGATCGCGAAGCGCATACACCAATCCGTAAAGAAACTGGTGTCCCTCGTCCTCATATTCGCCGGATAACGGCAGCAGGACGGCGATACGCATGGGAAAGCGCAGCTGCTCAGACGAGGTGTTCAGCCAGGATTGCAGCGCCCGGTTCTGCGATTCGGTCAGATCGGATCCTGCGAGGTGAAAGAGCGTCTCCTGAGCTTTGGCCTTTCCCTGGTAGCCGCAGACGGTGCGCGCGCTCCACAGCTCCAGCCATTTTTTTGTCTCCGGCGTGTGCATCTGGCCGTTGAGGTCCAAGAGCACATCCTCTGTGATGCCGGCGTTGATCAGGTGGGTGGCGTGATCGATGCATGCCGAGGTCATGTCGGGATTGGTCGAGTGGTCCATGATCCAGACCAGGCGGCGCAGCGCCTCCGGCCGGTCTTGTGTGTGACTGGCCAGCCGGGCCAGTTCGAACTGGAACCAGTCGGCGTACCGGCTGCCGGGAAAGCGGCGGAGCATATCCAACGCGGTTTGGCGGGCATTGGCCCAATCGTTGAGCCGGCTGTACGTGCGGGTCAGGAGAAGCCCGGCGCTGGTCGCCTCGGGATTCGGTTTGTTCTCGTCGGTCAGCTCTTTAAGCAGCAGGACGGCCTCTTCGAAGCGCTGCAGCTGATACAACTTGACGCTGCGCTCGAAAAGGCCGCTCGGCGCGGCCGAGGCTGCGCCTGCGAATAGCAGCAATGTGAAGATGGCTTTTCTCAGAATCACGTTGGATGGCTCCTTGACTGATGACTGGGCACGATCTTTTTTCATTCCACGGTTACGCTTTTAGCCAGATTTCTGGGTTGATCAACGTCACAGTTGCGCAAGACCGCCATGTGATAGGCGAGCAACTGCAGTGGAATGATGGTGACCATCGGGTTAAAAATTTCCAGGGTTTCCGGCACATAGATCACATGCTCGGCCTGTTTAGCGATCTCGCGATCGCCCTCGGTGGCGATGGCGATGACCCGCCCGCGCCGCGCCCGTACCTCTTCGATGTTGGAGAGGATTTTGTCGTAGACCGAATCACGGGTGGCGATAAAGACCACCGGCATGTGATCGTCGATCAGCGCGATAGGGCCGTGTTTCATCTCCGCCGCCGGATATCCCTCTGCATGGATGTAGGAGATCTCTTTCAGTTTCAAAGCGCCCTCCAGCGCCACGGGAAAATTGTAGCCGCGGCCTAGGTAGAGCATATTGGAGTTTGCCTGCAGCTGCTCAGCGATCTCTTGGATCTGCCGGCTGTTCTCCAGCGTTTTTTGCACCTTGTCCGGAATCGATTTCAGCTCTTCCACCAGTTTTCTGCCGCGGGCGCTGGAGACGCTGCGGATGCGGCCCAACAGCAGGGTGATCAGCGCCAGCACCGTTATCTGCGAGGTGAACGCCTTGGTGGAGGCCACGCCGATCTCCGGCCCTGCGTGCAGATATACGCCGGCATCGGTTTCCCGGGCGATGGAGGAGCCGACGGTGTTGCAGATGCCAAACACTTTGCTGCGCTTGTGTTTCGCCTCGCGCACGGCTGCCAGGGTGTCCGCGGTTTCGCCGGACTGGCTGATGGCCAGCACCACCGAGTCCTCGTTGAGGATCGGGTTGCGATAGCGGAACTCGGAGGCGTATTCCACCTCCACCGGAATGCCGACCAGATCTTCGAACAGGTATTCGCCGATCAGTGCTGCGTGCCAGGAGGTGCCGCAGGCGGTGATGATGATGCGGCGCGCATACAGCAGGGATTCGAGATCATGTTCAATGCCGCCGAGCTTGGCGGTGCCCTGTTCCATGAGCAGCCGGCCGCGCATGGTGTCGCGCAGGGTCTGCGGTTGCTCCATGATTTCCTTGAGCATGAAATGGGGGTAACCGGCTTTTTCGATCTGGCGGAGGTCGGTTTCGATCACCTGAACGGTCTTGGCGATAATCCGGTTGTCTATGGATTTCACCTTGAACTCGTCGCGGCCCAGGACCGCCATCTCGCCGTCATCCAGATAGCTGACATCCG
>JAKJDB010000387.1 GCA_022706175.1 Candidatus Zhuqueibacterota bacterium
AGCCACCGGCTCCCCGGCCGAGATCGACGCTTCGGAGGAAAGCAAGACGCGCTATCTGGCGCAGAAAGACGCCTTCTCAGTGGAGGATCTCTTGCGGTTGACGAAGATCTGTGCAGATGCGGAAAACCTCCTGCGCCGCAGCGCCAACGCCCGCCTGCATCTGGAAGTCACCATCGTCAAGCTGATCAAGCTCAACCGCAGCGTGCGCCTGTCGCAGCTTTTAGAGCAATTGGATGTAAAAAAAAACTCTAATTTAGAAACCGGCCGCAGTGCCGTCTCACCGTCCGTTCCGCCCAGCGCGGCTGTCGCAAAACCGCGCCCAGTTGCCGCAGCGGCCCCATCGGCGCCCAGCGCCGGCGGCCAGATCACTCTGACCGCGCTGGAGGCCCGCTGGCCGGAGATCACCGATTATATCAAAAAGACCCGAATCGCGCTCGGCGCTTTGTTGAGCGAAAGCTGGCCGCTGAGTCTGACCGACAACCGGCTGGAGATCGGCTTTGCCCCGCATAACGGGTTCAGCATCAGCTCGCTGGAGGCCAACCGGGAACAGGTGCAGACCCTGCTCTTCGACCTGCTGGGCGTGCGCCTGCAGGTCTCCGGAGTGCGCGACACCGAGGGACGCGTTCCGAAAAATCCCAACGCCGTTCTGCCGTCCGACCGCAAACGCGAGTTCGAAAAACTGGCCGAAGAGAATGAATTGCTTAAAAAAATTGTTGATACCTTTGATACGGAATTTTTGAAATGATCAGGAGCTGATATGATGAACAAAGGCGCCATGTCGGGATTGCTGAAACAAGCGCAAAAGATGCAGGAAGAGCTGGCCAAAGCGCAGGCCGCGCTGGCGGACCTCAGAGTCAGCGGCAGCGCCGGCGGCAATATGGTCACGGTCACGGCCAACGGCAGTCAGGAGATCCTTCAGATCAAGATTGATCCGGAGGTGGTCAATCCGCAGGATGTGGAGATGCTGGAGGATTTGGTGCTGGCCGCGGTAAACCAGGCGCTGGTCAACTCTAGAGCCGCCGCCGAGGAACAGATGGCCAAGGCCACCGGCGGCTTTAATCCCGGCGACATGCTGGGTGGTCTGAAAATCCCGGGGCTTTCCTGATGAGACCGGACGTCGACATTCGGCCCGGTTTTAGGACCTGCGAGCCAGGCAGCCATGCGCTACTATTCTGAAACCGTAGAGCGGGCCATCCATGAGCTGGCCAAGCTGCCCGGCATCGGCCGCAAAACCGCGCAACGGCATGTGTTCTATCTGTTGAAAACGTCTGCCGCCGAGGTGGACGCGCTATCGCAAGCGCTGCTGGATCTCAAACGCAAGGTGGGCTATTGTTCGATCTGCTACAACATCACCGAAGAAGACCCCTGTCCCATCTGCAAAAGTGAACAGCGCGACCGGTCGATGATCTGTGTGGTGGAAGAGGCCAACGACGTACTGGCGTTTGAAAAGATCGGTGAGTACAAAGGGCTGTATCACGTGCTGGGGGGCGCGCTCTCGCCCCTGGACGGCATCGGGCCCGATGATCTGAAAATCAGGGAACTGCTCGCCCGATTGCAGAACAACGTCAAAGAGGTGATCATCGCCACCAATCCCAGCACCGAGGGCGAGGCGACCCTCTTTTACTTGACCAAGCTGATCAAACCTCTGCAGATCAAGCTATCGCGCATCGCCCAGGGCATTCCCATGGGCGCAGACATCGAACACGCCGATGAGGTCACTCTGTCCAGAGCTTTGGACGGGCGCCTGCCGTTATAGTTGCCCCCGCAGAAGCGTTTTTATCTCTTGCCTTTATGCTTTTTTTTTATAATATTTTGATTTCATTATATCAAAACATGGGCAGGCGGCCACAAAAAGGAACCTGATGCGTCCTGATGCCATTCGCGTAAAAGATTATCCGGCTCTGCTTCTTGCGACCACTCTGGGAAGCGGGTTTTTCCCCATAGCGCCGGGCACTGTCGGCTCTTTTCTGGCTGTGCTCGTGCTGTTTCTGCTGCCGGAACTGACCACCGCCGACCTGCTCGCCGTCATCCTGGTCGCCTATTTTCTCGGCGTCTGGGCCGCCGGCCGCTGTGAATCCATCTGGGGCAAGGATCCCGGGCGGGTGAACTGGGACGAGGTGGTCGGTCAGTGGATCGCGGTATGGTTCATGCCGCGAACTCCGCTTCTGCTGTTGGGCGGGTTCTTGTTGTTTCGCTTTTTTGATATTTTCAAACCGTCGCCGGTTCGCGATGCGGAAAACCTGGCAGGGGGATGGGGCATCATGACCGATGATGTGGCGGCGGGCATTTACGCCAATCTGATTTTGCAGATCGTCCGGTATCTGTACACATCCATGTTCTAGGACTGCATGCACGCGGAAATCATATCGATCGGCGATGAGCTGATCAGCGGAAAAACCATCAACAGCAATGCCGCCTGGATGGGGCGGCAGCTGCTGCTGATCGGCGTGCCGGTGCTTCAAGTCACCACCGTGGGGGATGATGAGGCCATGATCCTCGAGGCCCTGGCAACGGCGGAGCGTCGCTCGCAGATCATTTTCCTCACCGGCGGCCTGGGCCCGACGCACGACGACATCACGCGCACGGTTCTGTGCCGATACTTTCAATGTGAGCTGATCTTGAACCCGGTGGTGCTGGATCAGATCCGCGAACGATTTCGCCACCGCGGCCTGCCGCTGGCCAAGTCCAACGAAAGCCAGGCCATGGTGCCGAAAGCCGCGCAGGTTATTTACAACCGGCAGGGAACGGCGCCGGGATATCATTTCGAACGCTCCGGCCGGCATGTGTACGTCATGCCCGGCGTGCCCCATGAGATGCAGGGCATGATGAGCGAGAGCATTTTGCCGGAGATCCGCGCACGGCAGACCGGACGGTTCATCGAATCGAAAATTTTCTGCACCATCGGCATTGCCGAAAGCATGCTGTACGAAAAGATCGGCAATCCCGCCGAAATCGAACGTTGGGCCAAAATGGCCTTTTTGCCCGCGCCCTCCGGAGTGCAGGTGCGCCTGATCGCACAGGGAACGTCGGCCGATGAAGCGCGGAAAAAGCTGGAGCAGGCGGCCGCCCGCGTTCTGGAACGAGCGGGCCGCTATATTTACGCGGACCACGAGAGCACCCTGGAACAGGTGGTCGCAGAGCTGCTGACGCAAAGGCAGGCCACAGTGGCCGTGGCAGAGTCCTGCACCGGCGGACTGATCGCGCACAAGCTGACCGGCATCGCCGGCAGTTCGGCCTATTTTGAACGCGGGGTGGTGTGCTACAGCAACCGCTCTAAAACCGAGCTGCTGCATGTCCCCGCGGCTATGATCGAACAACACGGCGCAGTGAGTGAACAGGTGGCAGCGGCCATGGCGGAGAATGTGCGGCGCATCGCCGGCGTGGATTATGGTATCGCCACCACCGGCATCGCCGGGCCGGGCGGCGGCAGCGACGATAAACCGGTCGGCCTGGTGTTCATCGGCGCGGCGGACAAAACCGGATCGCAGTGGGAGCGGCACATTTTCAGCGGCGAACGCTGGTTGAACAAAGAGCGTTTCGCCAACAGCGCCCTGAACCTGCTGCGAAAAAAAATACTAGGGCTTTGATCCATGCCGGGCTATCGATCCTTTGTCTGCATCGAACTGCCGAAGGAGATTAAAAAATACCTGGCCGATCTGCAGAGCCGGTTACGTCCTTTGGCCATGGGAACCGTCGGTTGGCCCAAGCCCGAGGGACTGCATCTGACGCTGAAATTTCTCGGCGATGTGGACCCCGGCCGGCTGGATACGGCAGTCGATGCGTTGCTGCGCAGCTGCGCCGAAAGCCGCGGGTTTCAAGTGTGCCTTCGCGGCACAGGCGGCTTTCCCGATCTGCGAGCGCCGCGGGTGCTCTGGGCCGGCCTCACTGAACCCAGCGGCGAGCTGGAGAGACTGCAACGGCGGATGG
>JAKJDB010000388.1 GCA_022706175.1 Candidatus Zhuqueibacterota bacterium
TCTTGAAACCTTGTCCGTCATGGTAATCGGGAAAAATCCGCTTGACCGCCGCATCGCGCCGGCGATATGCGCCCAGCCCCTCCAGGGCCGGCGTCAAGTCCTCGATGGCCAGCTCGATATTCAGCTGGTGCGCCAGCCGCTGGGCCAAGGTCAGGCTCTCCGGACTCGAGTCCTTTTCCGGCATGGCGATGCCCACCACGCGCTGAGGACCCAGGGCGCGGCAGCAGAGGCTGGCCGCCACGCTGGAATCGATGCCCCCGCTGATGCCGATGATGGCGCCGCGTTTTTTCAGCCTTTGCTGAATAGAGGAACGAATCCATCTCTCCAGCTCAGCGCTGGTCTGTGCTGCGTCGAACACTTGCTGCATAGAGGGTTTCCACCTTAAGACCTTCGTTCACTGTGATTCAACTGACCACCGTTTTCCTGTGAGTGGTCACAGACTTGAAAATCCCACTTTTTTTATGCATCTATCGCCCGGTCATCATTGGCGACGCGGCAGGGGCGAAGTGATCAGCATCGCGACTGCGCGATTCCGCGGATCTTCGGTCGATGGTCGGATAAAGCCGGTCATCCGCCTGCACGCTTTTGTGCTGATCAAAGATAAACGAGTCCTGCAGCATGTGCACGGTTATGACTGCGAGAACCGCCATCTCATCCCGCGCGGATACGATCGCCTGGCGGTCCAGAATCTTGCGTTTCAGCCATTCAACCCGTTCAACGTTGAAAAGTCCGCCCTGCCGAACCCTGACCTGGTCGAGATGATGCCAACCGTTCTGTTCGCCGGCCTGGACCAGGCCGCGGATGGGCGCGCGATAGGGTTGCTTGGCGCGCGCCACGATCGCCGGGGGCAGCATGGCGCCAAAGGTCTTTTTTAAAATCCATTTTTCATTCAGCGCCTTTAATTTCAGCTTCGGCGCCAGCAGCGTGGCCAGATGGATCACGCGTTTGTCGAGGAAGGGGTATCGCCCTTCTATGCCATGGGCCATCAGCATACGATCCCCCTGGGAGCTGATGAGATATCCGGGCAGGAAAATGCCGGTCTCCAGCAGATGCGCTCTTGCCAACGGCGTAAGGCCCTGGAGCTGGCCGTTCATGCGGCTGTCGAGATCTGCCAGCGGGTCATATCCTTCCCAGGCGCTCAGCACTTCGGGGTGGAGAAATTGGCGAATGAAAGATCCGTTCTGCCAGCGAAGACGATGAGAATAATAGAGATCGTCTGTGGCGGAGACATCTTTGAGAAAATAGTCCTGCCAGAAGGCCGTTTGGCGTGCTTTGCCCTGTTCCAGATACGGGTAGAGTTGCTGCAGCAGCTTTTTACGCATCGCTGATCCGGGCTGGCGAGCGATAAAGGAACGGATTTTGGTCTCTTTGTAGATGTTGTAGCCGCTGAAATATTCGTCCGCCCCTTCGCCGGTCAGCACGACTTTAAAATCCTCCCGGCGTACCAGGTTGGAAAGCAGCCACATAGGAGCCGGGGCTGAGCGTAGCAGGGGTTTTTCCGCCTGAAGCACCGCGTGCGGCAACGCCCGGGCGATCTCCTCATCGCTGCAGCGAATCCGCGCGTGCTCGGTGTTGAGATGGTGAATCATGGCATCCTGATAGGGCGTCTCATCAAAGGACTCATTCTCAAAGCCGATGGAGAAGGTCCTTAATCTTCCGGCATGGACTTTGTGCATCAGGCTGGTGGTGATCGATGAATCGAGCCCGCCGCTCAGATAAGCGCCGACCGGAACATCCGCGCGCAGACGGATCCGGACCGCATCGGTTAAAAGCTCGTGAAGCGCCTCGTTCGCTTCATCGGGATCCGAGAGGAGCTCTTCCGGCGCCGGGGCAAACGAACAGGACCACCATTTCTTCTCCGAACAGGACTCCCTGGTCACGACCTGAAGGCAGCCGGGCTTGACTTCCTGAATGCCTGTGAAAGGCGTGTCCCCTGGCAGCGGCGACCAAAACGTAAACGTTTGCAGCAGCGCGGGAAAATTCAATTCGCGCGGCAGGTCCGGCAGCTGCATCAGCGCTTTGATCTCGGATGCGAAGATAAAGCGGTTCGCATCCTGATAATAATAGAGCGGACAGATGCCGATATGATCGCGCGCCAGAATCAGCCGTTGACGCCGTTGGTCCCACAACGCCAGGGCGAACTGACCGTTGAGATAACCGACGAAATCATCGCCAAAGATCTCATACAGATGGACGATCACCTCGACGTCCGAATCGCTGCAGAACTGGTGCCCTTGCTGGCGCAGCTGCTGACGCAATTCGATATAGTTAAAGATCTCGCCGTTGCACACCAACCACAGAGTGCCCTCTTCGTTGCTGATGGGTTGAAAGCCGCCCTTGAGATCGATCAGGCTCAGGCGTGTGTGGCCCAGACTGATCCAGTCGTCCAGATACAGCCCTCGGCCGTCCGGGCCGCGATGGCCGAGCCGGTGCACCATGTCTGCCGTCCATCGGGGGTCTTCAGGCCGGGACCCCTTCCAGCGCAAAATGCCGCTGATGCCGCACATGCCGGTATCTCGTGTTAAAAGTGGATGGCTCTTTTTGTCGAGCCGTTTTTGTCTTTTTGGGCCATGGCCAAAGCGCGTGTCGAGACCGTCATCTTTTTGATTTTGCCCGTTTGACTGTTGTTCCGGGATACGCCGGTCCCCTTGCTCATTCCCGTCGCCCGCTGCAGGTCCGCCGGAACCGGCAATTCGGGCACCAACAATTTAATCAGGTTGAACAGTTCTGCGTTCCGTCCGCTGCGGGCCAGCCGGGCCAACCGGTTGACCTGTTTCTGATATTCCGGATAATCGAGCAGCGGTTCGGTCTGGATGATTTTGTTGATCATGTTGTGCGCCGTGGGAACCGTAGTCTCCAGGTTGCTGACCAGTTCCTCATGCAGCTTTTCGCCCGGCCGCATCTGCGTGTATTCGATGTCTATATCGACGCGCGGCATAAGGCCCGCCAGTTTGATCATGTTGAGGGCCAGGGTTTCGATCTTGACGGATTTGCCCATGTTGAGAATAAAGATGTCGCCGCTGCGGCCCATGATCATTGCCTGGAGAACCAGATTGACCGCCTCCGGAATGCTCATAAAGAACCGTTCCATGTTGGGATCTGTGATCCGGACCGGACCACCGTTCTCGATCTGCTTCATGAACAGCGGCACCACGCTGCCATGGCTGTTCAACACGTTGCCGAAGCGGACGATGATAAAGCGCGTCTGGCTGTATTCGGAAAAGGATTTGAGGTACAGCTCGGCGACCCGTTTGGTGGCGCCCATGACGCTGCTCGGTTTCACCGCTTTATCGGTCGAGATGGCGATGAACGAATGACACAAGTGCTGATCGGCGATCATCGCGATGGTTTGGGTTCCGATGATGTTGTTGATGATCGCTTCATCCGGATTTCGTTCGCTCAGCGGCACATGCTTTTGCGCGGCGGTGTGGAAAATCAGTTCCGGTCTTTCCAGCTTGAAGATACGCTCCATCTTTTCCGCATTGGTGATGTCGGCGATGATGTATTCGATCGGCATCGTCGGCGGGGCGTCGCCCATCTTGAAATCTTCCTGCAATTCAAACAGATAATTTTCGCTGCGGTCGAGGAGGATCAGCTTTTCCGGATGGTAGCCGGCCACCTGCCGGGTCAGCTCCGAACCGATGGAGCCCCCTGCGCCGGTGATCAGAATGCGCTTATTTTTCACCGCCTTCTCGATGGCGCTAAAGTCGATTTTCAGCGGCGTCCGGCCGAGCAGATCGGCCACTTCCACTTTGCGGAAATGGGAGAGCCGGATTTTTCCGTTCACCAGATCGCTTATCGCCGGCACCACCCGATGGCGGAGGTTCGCCCTCTGGCAGATGTCGAGGATGGATTCCATGTTCTCGGAGCTGATGTTATTGATCGCAATCAGCGCTTCATCGGCGCGAAGGGTTTTAGCGA
>JAKJDB010000389.1 GCA_022706175.1 Candidatus Zhuqueibacterota bacterium
GCCGGATAGAATGACCGGGATGGCGGCGGTTTGAACCGGCGTCGGTGCGGCATACCCGGCCTGGGAGATTCCCGACATGATACGGGAATCCAATTTGAATTGGTTGAAATTCATGATCAATCCTTTACGAAAAGATGAACAGGATGTCCGAGATGTAAGGATAGAGGAGTGTGAGCGGTGAAAGAAAGGATCAGGAGGATCGCGTCTAACAGATATCCGAACAACAAATCGATCTACATCTGCCGATTTCAAAAACAAAAATGAATTACGGTCGTTTGTGAAATGACATCGTGTTTGATTTTCGCCTTTAATATACTTATCCTTATTGAAATTTCCTATTTATTTTTTTCATCGGTAAAAAACACTGTCGGCGGTGGGAAAATAATTGGCATTTTTTATTAGTTTTCTTTACATTGCCGACGACAGGTTTATCGGTCAAACGAGGAAAAAGGGATGGCACGGAGAACAGTGCTGGTTTTTTGCGGGCTCTTTTTGCTGTGGGCCGGTTGGGCGGCCGCTCAGCCCGAGGTTCAGCAGTTGATGACCCTGTGGCAAAATGAGCAATGGGATAAACTGCAGACGTCGTTGCCTGCAGCGGCCGCCAAGTACCCGGATCATCCCAACACGCTTTTTTTCTCTGCGCTCTTTGAGCGCGATGGCGATGCGGCCTACCAAAAGTACAAGGCTGGATGGAAGGGCCTGCCTGCGGAGCTGATGGACGACGCCCTGATGCGATTGGCGCAGTATCAACAAGCCCGGGGGGAATTCGACCGCGCCCGTCAGACCTACCAGACCCTGGCGCAGCGGTTTCCCTCCGGCCCGTTGGCCGATGACGCGCGCTACCAGAGCTGTCAGTGCCTGCTGGCAGAGGGCAAAACCGATTCGGCGAAAAGTTGTTTGATTGCCTTCATCCAGGAGAATCGGAAATCCTCCTATGTGGATTGGGCGGTTCAGGATCTCGAGGCCGCGGCGGTGGAGCCCAGTGCGCCGAAACCGGTGGCAAAAGTCGGCAGCCCAGCGTCTTCTGCGGCTTTTTACATCCAAGTCGGCGCCTATCGCGTGATCGCCAATGCCAAACAGTATGTCAAGAAACTTCAGGCCGCCGGCTTTGATGCAGAGGTGGTGGAGAAGAAAGCCGCCGGCGCGGTGCTTTTCGCCGTGTGGATCGGTCCGTTCGACGGCAAAGACAAGGCTGCGGATTTTGCCAAAAAGAACGTGGCTGCGTTTGCGCCGGAATATGTGGTGGTGCAAAAACCTCAGCCCTGACGCGAGCGGCCCCGGCAAAGGCGCCGGATTGCGAAAAACCGGCGCTGCGGGTCGTCAAATCCCGGGGCTTTTTCCTGCTTTTGATCAAAAACCATGACCGCTGACCGTGCTCTTAAACCCAAAAGGCGGGCTTGACGTTCAGGTGGGCGTGACCCTTTCGTGCAGGACCAGGCGCTGCTGGGCCGGCGGCACGTTCTCTGAATCCCAGCGTAGGCTGAAGCGACCGGGTCATGCTGAATCATCTTTCATCGCGGGCTGGATATTTTTAATTTTTTTGCTTGATTTGTCAAAACTTTTTTGTATAATACCCTGTGATGGTTTATTTCACGGGGTGGCACATAGTCTACACGCTTGAGGTGTTGATGAAACAAGATCAAAAAGAGGTTTCGCGCAGGGAGTTCATCAAAACGAGTGCGGCTGCCACCGCCGTTCTGGCTGCACCGCTCCTTGTACCCCGATCGGTGTTCGGCGCCAATGAACGCATCTGCGTGGCGGTGCTGGGCGTGAACGGCCGCGGCAAAGATCATATCAAAGGGATGATGAATCAACCCGATGTTCAAGTGGTCACCCTCTGCGATCCGGACAGCAACATATCGGCCCAACGGGCCAAAGAATTTGAGAAAACTTACGACAAAACGGTCAAGACTGAACAGGATCTGCGCCGGGTGTTCGATGATAAAGAGATCGATGCGGTTACCATCGCCACGCCCAATCACTGGCATGCCCTGGCAGCCATTTGGGCCTGTCAGGCCGGCAAAGATGTGTATGTGGAAAAACCGGGCACTCATAATGTTTGGGAAGGCCGCAAACTGATCGAAGCAGCCGCCAAATACAACCGCATCGTCCAGAACGGCGTTCAACTGCGCAGCTCTGCGGCCATTCAGGAGGCGATCGGCCACCTACGCAAGGGCACCATCGGCCAGGTTTATATGGCGCGCGGTCTGGTGTTCCGCTGGCGGCCCGATATCGGCATAAAGCCGGATGAACCGGTGCCGCCGGGTTTGGACTATGATCTCTGGTTGGGCCCTGCCCGCTACCGCCCCTTTTCCCGCAATCATGTCCATTACAACTGGCACTGGACCTGGGAATTCGGCAACGGCGATGTGGGCAATCAGGGCATTCATGAGACCGATCTGTGCATGTGGGGGCTGGATGTCGGGCTGCCGAACGTCATCACCGCCATGGGCGGCAAGTTCACCTTCAACGATGCCAAAGAGACGCCGGAGGTGCTGACCACGCTCTACCATTATCCGGAACAGAAGAAACTGATCCAGTTCGAGGTCCGGCACTGGTGCACCAACGCCGAGGACGGCGCAACGGTGGGCAACATCTTTTACGGCACCGAAGGATACCTGGTGGTCAAAGGGTATAATGAATATGAGATCTTTTTAGGCAAAGACCGTGAACCCGGGCCGAAAAACAACGCCGGCGGCGATCATTATGCCAACTTTATCGCCGCGATGCGGGCGCGCGATCCAAAGATTCAAAATGGACCTGTGGAGACGGTGCATCTCTCCTCAGCGTTGGCCCATCTTGGGAACATCTCTTATCGGCTTGGTCGCACGTTGAAATTCGATCCCAAGAAGGAAAAGTTCATCGGCGATAAAGATGCGAATAAAATGCTCAAGAGAAAATATCGCAAACCTTATGTAATTCCCGATAACGTATGACTAGTCGCGCCGGCTGCGGCTGATAACAGCTCAGCCGTTGTTTCAGACCTGCTGCCGTCAGTTGAGGGGACACTGCTCCACCATCCTTGCCCATGCTCCCGCCCCTATGTTGTCATTAAAAAACATTTATTTACTTGACTTTTCTTGAAAAAGTCGTTAATTTACTTCAAAGTTGAGCATTAGAACCTTGAGGTGGGAAAAAGGGAGATCCGGAGGCATGAAGATTTTAATAGCTCACTCCAGCACATCCTACATCGATGCGACGCGGGAATTCCTCACGGCACGGGGCGACGAGTACCAGGCGCAGGGTGTGTCAACGTTTCAGGAGTGTCTTGATCAGGCGATCCAGTACGATGTTCTATTGCTCGACAGTGATCTGTTCAAGTATGATGTGGAGGGGGCGTTAAAACAGCTTTCTCAACTGGCCCTTCATATTCCCATCGTGGTGATGATGGAGGACAATGAGACGGACCTGGCCATCAAACTTAAAAACGCCGGTGTTTTTTCCGGCATTTTCAAGCGTAAAGGGTATCTCTCCTTTCTCCCCGCCCATTTTAACGAAGCCTACAAATACAAACAGACCAAATTAATCCCGGTGGTTAAACCGAGCCCCGGTGCCGCAGCGCCCGCTTCGGTCGAACCACAGCGCACGGTGGTGGAACCGATGCGATCCCGGTCAGCCGAGGAGGGGTATTTTATCTGCGATCGGCGCGGCCGTTTTCTCTCCGCCAGCAAACCGGTGTACGGTTTGGTCAAATATACCGAGGATGAAATTCTCGAGCTGTCCATCAGCGACCTTCTCTCCAACGATGATGAGAGCATGTTGTTCCATGCCATCGTCGAGCCGGCCGAGGTTTCCAGCCTGCCCATCCCATTGGCGTTGGAGCTGGTGGACAAGACCGGGGACAAGCATCCGGTTGAATTAAAGCTCAAGGTGCTGTATGACGAATCCACCGGCAAGCAGATCATCGGATTCCGTG
>JAKJDB010000390.1 GCA_022706175.1 Candidatus Zhuqueibacterota bacterium
CGGCCGCCTATCAATATGGCCTGCACATCGAACCGGTGTCCTACGGCAAATTCAATTCCTTTGTCCACATGCGCGTCGGCCAGTTCCCGGCCATGGGCTATTCCGGCTTGGATCACGGCCGCGAGCACATGGACTTTCTCCACGAGATCTATCTGCGCTGCAAGCCGTGGCAAAACGAAACGTTCCTGTACCTGCACCACGGCCTGAACACCGCGGTGCGCATGCAGAAACTGTTCGAAGACGCGCGACCGCTCATCGCGGATCAGACGCTGGCGGCGAAAACGGAAAATGCCCTGGAGATGACGCGACAGCTGATCGCTACAAACATCTCTTACGTGGAAACGGCGTTCGCCTATTTCGCCTATCGCGAAAAAGGGACGCCGGCGCAGCGGGACTCTCTGGCCAACGCGTTATCCCGACTTGTTCGTACCATTGAGCAGTTCAAGGCGGTCCCAGGATATCAGTATGAGCTCTTTGGCATCGATCAGCTCATCAGCAACGCGGAGGAGATGGTGAGGGACAGGGCGGCGGCGGAGGAACGGCTGGCCCAAGCGCCGACCAACAAGGAGATTGAACAAACCCTGGCGCGGCAGCAGCAGCGCTATGCGCAGGTTTTGCAGGAGCACCAAGACCGTGCGGTCAAGTTCCTCCACTTTGAGGTGGAGATCGACGGGCGGGATATCCTGCACATCCAGGGCGATCGCTATTGGATCGAACATCTGCAGTGGGACGGGCCGCAGGTCAAGGAGGCGAACTTTTTCGCTCCACTGCCGAAGCAGCAGGTGACCGTGATCCCTGTGGATCTCTACTCGCGGCCGATCCACCCCTTCATCTTTGAACAACCCAGTGCGGAAAACGACTTTACCGCCCGGGTCTATCTGTACGACGCACCGGGCGGCAAAGACTGGATGAAATTCGACCTGTATTACATTCCCACCGCTCCGCACGAGCTGGAGATGGAGATCCCTTGGAGTACGCGGCCGTAGGGCATCTCCCTGCGGCGTAAAGCCCTCTGCAATCCCTTCTCCCTGTCCACTCGGGAGAAGGGATTCAGATCTCCTCCACCACCTCAAATCCGGCCAGACGTCCCATCTTTTTAACCTCAGAGACCCAATTGCCGTAAAAAATCAGACGATGCAGTCCGCCGCGGTAATCATGCAGCAGCTTGTCCGCATCAGCGACCTGGGTGGTCACCTTGGTCCTGCATCCGCGCGGCCCCTCCGGATTATCGATGATTTTGCCCGTGCTGATGAGCATGGTGCCCGCGTCCGCGAGCTTGGCCAGGGTGATCTCCTGGCCCACGCGCATCTTGACCTGAACGGCAACACCCCGGTTGTCCTCCATGTGGGAGCGGATCGTATAGGGCTCAGCCGAAGCCTCCGGCCCATCCATTTTGGTCGCGGACACGCAGTGGGCGTGGATCACCGTGTTGGTGCTGGTATCGATAACGGGGTCGCTGACGAAACCGGGTTTGCCGATCAGATACTGCAGCAGCACCTGGGTGACGGTGGAGGTCAAGTCCGCCTCGCACACGCCGATGCGGCCGCTGTTATTCAACATCGTCCAGGCGACGCAGGGATATGCCGGCAGATCGTTGCGCTTGAATCCGCCCAGACAGTCGATGGTGATGACCTCGGAGCCGTATTTCGTCAACAACGCCTGGACAGCCGAATACAGCTTCATGGAATCGATCACATCCTTGCGGCCGGGCTCGATCATGCGCATCGCTCCGGCGATAAACGCGTCCGCCATCTCGGCGGCCGCTTTTGCATCCGCTTGTGCATACAACGCATTGAGTTCCGAATAATCCATCAGCGAGATGCGCAGGCCGAAGCGAGCTTCCAGATCGTTCTCCAGTGATTTTTTCTCCTGGCCGGCGCGCAGGCAGAGGATATGTGTCTGCCGCGTACGCCGCAGTGCAGCGAATATGCGCAGGACCGGCAGCAGATCGTTGACATCGCTGCTGGAGATCACCTCCACTTTTTTGCCCTGTTTTTGCATGCCGGAAACCGTAGACCAGTCATGACCGCTGTAGGGCTGAGAAAAAAGCACTGTGGGAATGCCGAGGGATACGATCGGCGTGAACATCGGGCCGCAGGTGGAGGTGAGATTAAATGCCAGAATGCCGTCGACCTCCCGGACCCCGGCCAAAAATCCAGGCATGTCGTCCGCAGTGCGCACCAGTTGGCCGCCGCAGAATTGCACCGGGTGGCCGCATTGCTTTTGCACAGCGCGCAGTTGCTGGTCGATTTTGTCCATCTCCGCCCTGACATCGAGATCCGGACAGGGCCAGGTGGGAATCGGTTTGGCCATATAGACCACCTGAATGCGCGTGGGCGTCTTGGCTGAAGAAGAGGCGGCCTCAGCCGCCAGAACCCTGTTCAGTCCGGAAAACGCCAGCAGGGACCCCGCTGCCAGGGTGGATGAAAAAAAATCCCGCCGGGAAGGCTCTCCATGGTTCATGCGCTCACCTCCTGGATATGTTCGGTTTCAAACTCTCAAAAACGTTTTTCACCCGCCGGGCAACGGGCCGCGATAACAACGCGGCCCGAGCCATCCATGGCCGTTACTTGTAAGAGCTGGCCCGTTGAATGCCGTCAAGGTCTACATCGCCGAGGTAACGCTTGACATCCAGGCCGACAAATGCACAAAAATCGACCATCTCCGCCACGGTATGGACATTGATCGCGATGCCGTTTTTCATTCGATCCGCGTAAGCGAGGATCTCTTTTTCCCCGTGGGTGTAAATGCGTTCCGCGCCCTCGCTTTTCGGCGCATTGCGCAGTTCCTGCAGAAAAGCGGACAGGTTTTCTTCGATCGCCTGTGCATCGCCGAAGATTTTCGGATCTATACAGGCAAAGCCGTGACAGGTTCCCCCCTTGCCGCCCTGATGGGTGTGATTGGAGGTGATGCCCTGGGAAAGAATCGAGCAAAAGATTTCGCAGACCATGCCGTATCCATATCCCTTGTGGCTGCCGGTGCGCTCGAACTCACCGCCCAGCGGCATGATGCCGCCGCCTGCTTTGGCCACGATGTTTTTCAGCACATCCGCTGCGTCGGTGGACCCTTTGCCGTTTTTGTCCAACGCCCACCCCTCAGGAAGCGGTTTGTTGTTCTTGTTATAGATCTCCAACTTGCCCCGAGTGACCACCGTGGTGGAAGCATCGAAGAAAAACGGGTATGGTTTGGCCGGCATGGCCATGGCGATCGGATTGCTGCCGATCATCGCCATCCGGCCGAACGTCGGCACCATGATCGCCTCGGAGTTGGTCATGGCAAATCCGATATATCCTTTATCGCTCGCCATCTTGGCGTAATAACCCGCAATGCCGAAATGATTCGAGTTGCGCACAGTGGCGATGCAGACGCCCGCTTTTTCCGCTTTTGCAATCGCCCGAGTCATGGCGAAATGAGAGTTGAGCTGTCCCATGCCGTCATGGCCGTCGATGACCAACGACACCGGGGTTTCAAAGACGATCTCCGGTTCAGCGTCAACCTTGATCATGCCCTTTTCAATGCCCTTGTGATAGCGCACCAGCCGCTGCATGCCATGTGACTCGATGCCGTACAGGTCGGAGAGCAGGAGAACATCGGTGATGATTTCGCTGTCCTTGTGTGAGAACCCGAGCTTTTTAAACGCATCCTCACAAAAACTTTTCAACGCCTCATAGCGGTACATAATGGTGTTGGTCATTTCAATTCCTCGATTTAATTAATTGCTGAACGTTGATTAATAGAGATTCTGATTTGCACCGTCGTTTTTCTGCCGGACCCTATTCGCCGGCGTCTGCCTTGGCCGTTGTTTCAGCGCAACCGGATGTCCGGACGCGGCGGCCCGTCGTAGGGTTTTGCGCCGTGACTCCCTGCCCCCTGGTCCGGCACAGAGATCAATTCAGCCGCTTCAGTGGCGG
>JAKJDB010000391.1 GCA_022706175.1 Candidatus Zhuqueibacterota bacterium
GGCGGCGCGGTCCCGCCTTCCGCAAGCTGATAAAGGGCCGAGCTGACCATGGTCTCCCAGGAATAAAGGTTCTGCTGCAAAAAATCCATCGCCCCGAGATCGACCTCCCGCCGCGCTGCCAGGCCCTTCACCAGCAGGGTCGGCGCCTCTTCATATTTGGTTTTGTGAAACCTTTGTTTAAATTCCTCCAAAAACAGCGCCGGAGTAAACGCTTTGCGCAGCGCAGGGTCTTTATCCAATTTCGGCCGCACGCTTCGATCGCGCGTAGCTACCATGGGCTCATCGAAAAACAGCGCCGGTCCGATATAGTTACTGCGGTAAAGATCCTCGGGAAACGCCAGATCTGCGCCGCCCACACCCCAATAGTAGACATCCGCCTCCTGAATCCAGGGAACCTGATCAACATCTACACGAAAACAATTGAACCCCGCAGCTATCATCTCGGCATAATCCGCCTGCGTCAGGCGCACATAGTCATACTCGGATTCATCGTACCGGCGGGTGGGATCCTTCTGCCGCGTGTTGCTCGGCACGCCGATGAGCAGATCCGGATTCAGCCGGATCACCTGCGCCGCCGCCGGCGGAACCCAGGCTGCGCCGGAACGGCTGGTCGCTAAACGATAAACGTGTCCCAAAGCATTCAGCTTTTTCTCCGCTTTGGCAAACGGGTTGCTATGCTTTTCGGTCCGGGGCAGCAAAAACCTCCAAGCGCCGGTAGAAGGGAGAATGGCGGTCGCGTTCCTCTGAACCTGATATTCCACTGCCGGCCGCCGGCCGAGTTGCACGATGTAGCGGAGAATCTCCGTCTCTGCGGTTTTGCGCTCGGAGGACGGATAGTCGGTGCACAGCAGCCAGAGTTGAAAGGATTCACCGTTTTCTTTGACCGCCTGCAGGTGCAGCCATTGCGGCTGTCCTTCGCAAGGTCCCAGGGTGAGTATCCATTTGCGCACTGTGGTGGCGGCGAGTTCGCTCTGTCTGTTAAGGTAAGTCAGACAGGCGCCGGGTTTGCCAAGTGGGGCGCCTGTGGGAAAACGGTCTGACCCCGAATGTTGCCGCGGTTCTTGCGGCAACTCCTGGTGTCGATTTCCGGGACGGCGCTCGGCCGGCATCGATTCCACAGCGCCGTCCAGCATGGCTGCGGTCAACAATAATCCGACGAACAACATGCTGAAGAATGATCCTCGCATTCTCATGCCGCGCTCCTTCCTGCATATAAAATGAACCTTCATGAAAACAAACCTCCTCCATTCGACGGATTCCTTCGGCGTGCGGCGAATACCAGATCAGGCGAGGCCTGCTCGCTGATTTGAATCTGCCGTAACGTAACCTGTTGCTATTCACCTGCAAGAGAGCTATATTCTCTCACT
Source organism: Candidatus Zhuqueibacterota bacterium (assembly GCA_022706175.1). Next base: position 1,368 of record JAKJDB010000391.1, read on the forward strand.
GGGCCGGTATTTCCTATTCGACCCACCTTTTCTCTACCGCCGGTTCGAATGCTTCCGGGCCGGCCCTCTTCAAACCATGTAACCAACAGGACTCTTGCAAATGAGCAGAATACATACCCCCCTTTGCACTAAACGCGCCTGGCTTCGACCTCCAGGCCGGGCGACGGCCGGCTTGGCGTCATTTTTTCTTTCAGCCTCTCTTCTTCTTGTCAGCGCCGGCTGCGCCAAGCGCTCCGAGACTGCCCACGATCCATCCGGCGGCTCGGCCTCAGCGGCACCCCGGCCGCTGGAGCGCAGCGCATTGACGAACCAGGGTTCCTTGATAAAGTTGCATTCAATACCTTGGCGCATCGACGGAAAGCCCATTCTCGGCACCTATCTGGGCGGAACGGACAGAATGGAGGATTTGAAAAAAATCCATGCCGCCGGCATGAACGTCATCTTCGGCGATGAAAACGAACTGAACCCTAACACGACCGGCAACACGGCATCAAGGTGTTGTATCATCTGACCAACACCGTGTACCACGGCGTCAAACTGGCGGAACCGGTTACGGCCCGGCAGACAACGATTCCGCTCTTTTGCGAGCGCAAGCCACCGGCGCAGGATGCGCACATCGTGCAGATCGACGATGAGCTGATTTACTATGAAAACCTGACTTCTTCGTCTTTGATCAACTGCCGACGAGGGTACGGCGGCACGCAGCCGGCTGCGCATCAGGAAGGGACCATTCTGTTCTGGCCGCAGGCGTGTGCGGAACAGGTGGAGCGCGTCAAAGATTCGCCGAATCTCTTTGGCTATTATGTGCTCGATGACAGTCCCGGCGATGCAGTCTCTTGCCTGCGGGCTTTATATAAAACCGTACAAAAAGCCGATCCCGGCGGCCGGCATCCGGTTTGCGCCGGATTTGGCGATGCCGGTTCCATCGTCAACCTGGCGCCCGGCGTCTGCGACCTCATGTTCATCTACTGGTATCCGGTGAGCACCAGACGATACGAGCGTGAGCGGACCAGCCAGGAAGTTCAACGCATGTTGACCAGCGCGCGCGCCCGCGTTCCGGGTCTTCCCTTTGTGGGCATCTATCAGGCTTTTGACGGCTCCATCGCCCAGACCGGTCAGGGAGTGCCCACCGCGGAACAGCTTCGCGAGCAGCTCGAGGATTTTGTCCGCGAAGGAGCCAGCGGCCTCGTCGCCTTTATTACTCGCGCCAAGGATCTACCCGGGTGGGCCGATCTACCGGACCTGGAACAGGTCATCATCAAAGCCCATCGAGAGATACTGGTGAGCGGCGGATTGCACGTGCGGCCCGAGACCGAATCGATGCAACAAAAGCGCATTCAGCCGCAAGGCCATTGGCAAGAGCCACAACCGCTGCACGGCGTGGTGCCGGCCTGGTACGTAATCGCCCCTTTTGCCGACACTCTGAATCAAGGACTCGACGCTCATTTTCCACCGGATGACGCCGTGGATTTGAACGCCGTCCATTCAACAAAATTCGGCAAGTCCGGTTGGCGGAAAAGGGAATCCACCTGCGGCGCCATGGGATTCACCTCTTTTTACGGCGCCCATGACCTCGTGCGAAACTGCATGGCCTATGCAGTATGCGATGTGATCAGCCCGGCAGAGCAGCCCGTACACCTGCTTTTTTGTTCCGATGATGACGCGATCATCCGCCTGAACGGCAAGGAGGTGTACCGGTTCCAGGGCGTACGCGGTTTAGAGTATGATAAGGAAGTCATACCGTTGACGCTGGCAGCAGGAAGATCCCGCTTTGAGATCAAAGTCTATAACCGGTCGGGAATGTGGGGACTGTTCATGCGCTTTACCGATGCCAACGGCCAGGCGATGACCAACCTAACGTTTTTACCCTGAACAGTATGTCATTGCGAACAGACTCTTGCATGGATGGCTCATTCAGTGAGCACGGTTATTTTCGCATCCGCCAACCCCAACGACGACGCCTTTAATTCGATTCGGCCTTTAGTATCCGTGCTCTGCAGCACCACCTGACACAGACCATTGAAGGCATGCCGCTGTCTGCCCTTACAGGACTCACGGCTCACCGGATCGCCGTTGCCGACTCCGGCGATTTTTCCCTGGCCGGCGATCTCAAACAGGACCAAATGATCCGCCGTAGGACAAAGCGTACCGTCCACGTCGGTTACTTTCACCGTGACAAACGAAAGATCCTGGTTGTCGGCGAGCAGCCGGCTTTTATCAGCAGACAGGACTATTTTAACTGCATCCCCTGCTGTGCGCACCGTGTCCACCGCAACCAAACGGCCATTGCGAAACCCCTCTGCCCGCAGCACTCCCGCTGTAAACGGCAGGGTCCAGCGTAAAGACAATTTCCTCTCCGGCATCATTTTTTTCGCTTCCAACGGCTGCTCATTGAGGAAAAGCCTGACCTCATCGCAGTTGGTATAGGCGATCACGTCCACGCTCTGTCCCGGCCGCCAATTCCAATGGGGCAAAAGATGCACCATCGGGTCATCGGTCCATTGGCTTTGGTAAAAATAATAGGCATCCTTGGGAAAACC
>JAKJDB010000392.1 GCA_022706175.1 Candidatus Zhuqueibacterota bacterium
AATCATTGACGCAAGCTTCCTCGGACAAAATGACTTGCCGGTCTTCCGCCGATGTCGCCAGACTTTGCAATTCGGCGGCAAACGCCGCCATTTTCTCGCTCATCCACCGGCCCGGCACGGGTGAATGTTCATGGTCTTTGGCAAAGCAGGCAAAGGCGGTGGCGCCGTTGTTTTGATCAAAAAACTGAATGGATTCAAATCCCCAATCCATCATCTTTTCGACAAAATGTTTGGCCCTATCCCGAGTCGTTTGGGCGCCGAGGCAGCAGGGATAGCTCGGCCGCCAGCTCTGATCCCAATGGTCCAACCAGGCCCTGCCATCGGGCAATCTGCAAACGCTTCGGGCGCCCTGGTTTTCCTTGAAGAAGGAACGGCCATCATACTCATTCCAGTTATGCCCGATCACCCATCGAGTGCCGTTATTAAAAGCGCCCACATGCCAGCCTCGCTGTCGGGCCAGGGTGGTGAAATTTCTCATCGACTCTTCGCCGCCGACAGGCGGAAGGCTGTCCGGATATACCCACGGTCCGCCTCGTTCCCAGCCCATCAACACCGCAGTCACGGGTGATTGGACGCGCCGGGCGATGGACTCGAGAAGGGGAATGCATTTTTCACAAGGGAGAAATTCCGCCACCGGGAAAACCGGTGCGTTGTCGTCAAGGCCTTGAAGCCTGATCGCAATATAGGGCGTTGAATCCAACAGCCACTCTGGAACGTCTGTCCTTTGCCAAAGCGCCTTTCCCCACCTTTGTGCGAGACTCCATGTTCGATAGATTTCCGCTGCGCTGTACCAATCGCCGGCAAAGCTGCACAGCACGGTTTCATATTCGAGCTGCCGATCGCCGTTTTGCGGCCAATCGCCTATATGGGCGACGCCAAGTCGAATGCCGGGTTCACGATGAACCGCCTGAATCCGTTTGATATGTCCGTTGGCGTCTTCGCAGGCCAGATAGAGTCCTGCGCGATCATTATACAAGGCGATAAACTGAGCGAACTGCAGTCCCGGGTAATGATTCCATGTGGCATAGGTCCGGTAGAGCCCTGAACAGCCGCTTTCCCGCGTAACCGCCCAGACGTCCATACAATCCGGGCCAATCATCTCTCTGGTGGGCGCGGGTATCAGCTTGCTGAAATTAAACGGAAGCAGCAATCTCTCTGATCCCGTCTGCCCGCCCAGATCATAGGGGCAAACAATGAAGGGATATTGCACCGAGACGATTTCCAGGCTGCCGTGGTTTTGAATCTTGATGTTCCAGCGGACGAATGGATCTGAGGTGGAAGCCGTTACACGGATGGTCACCGCCAGATCCAACTCCGGCGGGTAGTGATAGACAGCCTGAGCCGTGGTCCCCTGCGCTAGGATTTTCCGGCTGACGACGATAGAGGCGGCCTGAAGCGAGGAAAGACTCTGGTATTCTCTGGCCTCATCCAGATACTGGATGAGAAAGACGGGATGTTCGGGTCGTGAGACGATGAATTCCTGTTCTGCTGCTGATTTTGATCGGAAGGAAACCAGACGCAGCGTTTCGCTGTCCAGGTGCAACAAGTCCTTTTGAGATTCAAGCGTCAGCCATTTTCCAGTCATCGAGCTATCATTCCTTCCATTGCACCATGTCCGCAAAGCGGCGGTCCCTCAAGAATTCAAGGTTCAGGGGATTCGTCCATGCGGCTTAAATATACTTTTTTATCAATCCGGGAGCAAGTCATTTGTATCTGCACCGGCGCCGTGAACCACCAACATGGTTGCAGTCCGTTATTTGCGCTATTCTTGCTACGCCGGTTGACCGATCAGCGCCATATCCTCTTTACCGGCTTTGCGATTGTCCTTGATTTTCAAGCCCTGGTTGGCTATTTTACTTTCAGGCAAATCCATTTTACAAACGATCAATCATTCATTTATGACTAAAACGGTCTCTTATGAATTCTGAATCACAGACGCGTCTGTCGCCCCTGGCGGAAAGAGTGACTTCGGTCGATTTCTTTCGTGGATTTACCATGTTTCTTTTAGCCGGCGAAGCCTCTCATCTTTTTGGCAAACTGCATATGATCGACAACGGCTTTTTTCGGTTCCTCGGAACCCAGCTTGAACATCATGAGTGGAACGGCCTGCATTTCTGGGATCTGATCCAGCCCTTCTTTATGTTTATCGTCGGGGTGGCCATTCCGTTTGCCGTTGCCAACCGGATGAAGAAAGGCGACAGCCTGAGCGCGATCAACCGGCATGCCTTTAAACGATCTTTGCTGTTGTTGTTCTTCGGCTGGGCTTTGTATTTTATTGAGGCCGATCACCTGGTTTTCCGTTTTCAGAATGTGTTGGCGCAGCTATCCGTCGCCTACCTGGTTGCCTTTTTGATCAGAAATAAAAGCGTTACCTTTCAGATCCTCTTTACCTTGATTCTTCTGCTCCTCATCGATCTGGCCTACCGTTTCTTCCCGGTGGCCGGTTTTAATCAGCCTTGGGCGCCTTATCAGAACCTCGGAGCCTGGTTCAACAACACCATAGAAGGCGTCGACAAGGCCAGCATCTGGGCGACCCTCAACTTTGTCTCGACGACCGCGCACACGGTGTGGGGCGTCCTCTGCGGCAGGCTTCTGATGAGTGAGAAATCCGTAAAGGAGAAAATGACGCTGATGATCATCGCCGGCGTATCCGCCCTGGTAATCGGCTATGCGCTCGATCTTTTTCATATCACGCCCATCATTAAAAAAATTGCCACCGCCTCTTTCGTGTTCGCCGGCGGGGGATGGACCATTCTGGTGCTGTGCCTTTGCTACTGGCTGATCGATGTTAAAAAGCTCTTTCCCAAGGTGGCGTGGTTTTTTATTGTGGTGGGGATGAACAGCATCTTTATCTATATCTTTTTTCATATCGGCAGCGGCGATCTGATTGAAAAGATGATCGGTCCGTTTGTCAAGCTGTTTTTTTCTTGGAGTGGCGAGCTGACCGTCAGCCTGCTGACCAGTCTGGGCGTTTGGGCCGGATTCTGGTATGTGTGCTATTGGCTGTATATGAAAAAGATTTTTATCAAGATTTGATTCGAGGGGATTCAGGCCCTTATTTCACCGCTTTAACTATCGTATAAGTCCGGTGAGCATCTTGCGCTTCTTCGATGGTTGTGAATCTGAATCCGGCCTGCCGTAATGCGGCCAACACCTTCTCGTTGGCGTATGTACGAATGCAGGGATCGGCAAAACCTCTTTTATCCAGATCCGCTTTGCTGGTGAACGTCAGCACCAAGAACCCATTGATCCGTAAAACTCTGTGGATCTCTGCGAGGCCCGCCCCTAAATCCGTCCAGTAAAAAAGTGAATTGACTGAACAGGCTTTGTCAAAATAGCCGGCAGAAAACGGCAGCTGTTCTGCCGTGCTGTGATGCAGATGCAGGACACCACCGGCAATGCGCTTGCGAAACTTCTTTCGACCCTGTTCCACCATAATCGGCGAGGCATCAACGCCGGCGACCGACCCCGTCGCAACTACAGACAGAATCTTTTTAAGCAGATAACCGCCGCCGAAGCCGACTTCGAGGATCCGATCGTTGTTAAGGGCCTGCAGATGCACAAACGTGCTTTCGTTCAAAGCCCGGTTATGCCGGTTCCACAGCCTGCCGACGAGATATGTACCCACCAAACCGGTGGGATGAACCAGCTGGTTCGACAGAATTTTTTTGATCATCATCCGCCTGTCGCATCAGCGCACTTTTACGTTCTGCACCGTCACCAGTCGCACCGGCCCCAGTAACCCGGATTCGACCGGTACATCATTCCTGTTCCACAACCGATACGTTGTGAAACTTGTGCGGCCGGTCGGGCTGGGTTTGTTTTCCATGACCCATGGCGGCCAGGATTTGAGCGTGCCGTCGGCATTGCGGTCACTGTCTTCCGCTAACAGCTCGTCGCC
>JAKJDB010000393.1 GCA_022706175.1 Candidatus Zhuqueibacterota bacterium
AGGCCATCCACCACCAGGATCTCGATGCGATCCTGGGGATAATCCTGCTCCTCAATCGAGCGGATGCAGCGCTCGATGGCGCTGATCTCGTTGAGCATGGGAATGACGATGGAAACTAGCGGGTAATTCGCTTGCATGCAGGCTATTTGCCGTAAGTGACTGATCGCAACCTTGAATAGAAAATATAACAAACCGACCGCATAAATCAAAGTATTTTATGTGCGGAAAACATACGGGCGGAATGCGGGCTACAAGCGGACGCCGGTGATCCAGCTGTGGCCCATCATGCCGCTTTGGGAAATTATGGGCAGCCGGGTCGAATGCCGAGTCTATCGGACCATGTAGAACTTGCGGCTTGTCCAGTTTCTCGAACCCTTTTGGTCAGTGGCCACGGCGCGAATGCTGTGAAGGCCTGGGCTCAATCGCTGTTTGCCGACGCGCCAGCTGTAGGGCGCGGTCCTGTCGGTGTAGGAGGGTTGTGCGTAAGAGGTTTGATCGAGGAAGAACTGTACCCAGGCTATCGGCTGGTCGCCTGCCCGTTTTTCAATTTTGAATCGGACCTCCTTGTCCGTCGTGATCGTGTCCGGCAGCGCTGTGAACGCGATCAGCGGCGGCCTTCCGGCGCCGATGGCCGGCAGTTCCAGGACGCGGAAATGGCCGGCGTTCAGCGTAGCCAGCGAGGCGCGATCATTTTCATTCCACAAACCCTGCCACAACTTGGTCCAGTCATCGACCGTGCCGTCGTTGTTGATCTCACCCAGGGTCTGAAAATAGATGGACATGGAGTGGCCGTCGCCCTCGTCGCCCAGATACATGCCATAGGTCTGCAGTGCTCGGGCGACGATGCGTGCAGCCGGAGTCAGAGTGGAGAGATCGTAATCCGGGGACAGCTGCAAGCGGCTGCCCATGGGCAATACGTGCCGGCCGTTGGGTCCGAATTTATCGTCGCAGCCGGTGATGGCCGGGTAGACATACTGGTCGTAGCCGTTGCGGCCGTCAAAGCCGAACACCAGGGCGTGCCGGATTTCACCGCTGCGCAGCTCTTCCGGCCGCACCAGACCGGCGGACAGAGGAAAGCCGGATTCCCGGCAGCCGTGCGCGGCCGTGATCACTCCGGATTCCCGCGTGTTGACCAGCGCGCTGCTGCCGCAGGAGAACCTGGGATATTTTCCCTGTACATTCCAAAAGTCCCACTCCAGTCCTTTCTCGCGGTCGATGAGGCAGAGGTGGGCGTCTTCCGAGCGGTCTGGCTCAGCCCATTTGGGCAGAGGCACAGCCAGCGGCTTGCCCCAAGAGCTATGGCAGGAGATCAGCCGCTCGTTGGGGTATGGGTAAAGCCCGTCGATGAAAAAGAGCGCAATCCCCCAGCTCTGTCGCGTGGCAGAGAGCGGGCACTCTGTGTTTCTCAGCGTGCGTTGGCGGTACAGGGTGGTGGTCTGCCCCAGATAAACGCTGGAATTTTTGTCGATGAGCGGCAGGTCGCCGACCGGGGTGTTCCATGGGCTGTCGTCGCTGAACGGGCGCCAGACGGTTTGCGCCATTGCAGCAGGTATTGCAAGTAGGCAGTATAGAATGAGCACGGCCAGTCTGCTCTTGAGAAATAGAAAAATATGCATTTTTCTCATTTTAATTAACCCCATGAATTTTTTATTGCAAGCGGCAATATCTTTGTTCTGCCCTGCACCCATCCGTCGGCGGCGGGAGCCGCCTCCAACAAGGATATCAATTTTTCATTCGCGTGTGTAGGCGTCGGCGCCCAACAATTCTTCATACATGCTGATCAGTTTCTTCCCCTCCATCTCCCAATTATACTCGGCACGCGCCTGAGCAAGTCCGTTCTCTCCCATTTGCCGGCGCAGCGCGGGGTCGCGCAACAACCGGCGCAGGGCGGCCTCCACCGCAGGCGCATCGCCGCAGCCGACCACCAGGCCGCAGCCGCTTTTTTCCATAACCGAACGCACCTCGCCCACCTCCGAGGCGATGACCGGCACAGCCATGGCCATGGATTCGAACAGCTTCATGGGACTGACGTAGGGTGAGATGCCCTGGCCGCCATAGAGCACCATCGAGATATCCATTTGCCGGTAATAGGCGGGCACCTGAAAGTAGGGGATGTCCGCCACCATCTGCACACGATCGCGAACCGGTTCGATGAGACGCAGCACTTTATCCCGCAATGTATCAGCGAGGCGCCCTACGAACAACAGACGCACGTCAAATTCTTCGGCTACGGCGATAAACGCGGCGATCGTCTCCTCGATGCCCAGGTTCTCGGCGAGCGTGCCGATGCGGCCGATGACCAGCGGCGTTCGATCGGCCGCAACCGGTTTGGCCTCAGCCTTAAAAATTTCCAGTTCGGGATAATTGTAGACAATATAGATGGGGCGCGCGGTGATTTTTTCAAACCGTTGTTTCATCAATCCGTTCACGGTCAGGATCGCGTCGACCCGCCGGCAGAAAAATTTTTCAATCCACGCCGCAACGGACACCATGAGGCGAGGCTGGGTGAGCGCGAGCATCTCCGGATAAGGATCATGGGCGTCGAACACCATGACTTTTCTCAGCAGCCGGCTTGCGATGAAAGCGGGCAGCAGGGTGCTCAGATCCTGGCAGTGAAGGATGGAAAAGGTGTTTCTCTTTTTAATCAGGCGCACCACGGCGATGGACCAGAACATCAGCGTCTTGACGATCATGCTGAGACTTCCGGTGCCGTAGCTGCCTCGGATAAGGATGTTCTCCACCGCTACCGCGTCAACGGTGTCGAAGGCAGGGTGGAGAGTGCGGCGATCCCAGGCGATCACCGAAACCTGCCACCCGGCTTTGGTCAGTGTCGCCGCCTCTTTGCGCAGAACCGGCTGCTGGCGAAAGGGGCAGCTGGCGAGAGAGATGATGGATTTTTTTTTCAATGTGCTCATGTGATCAGGGACTCGTAAATTTCACTTAATTCATCCGCCTTGGCCTGCCAACTATTCTCCCGGGCATAGTCCGTAAGGTCGGATGGGTTCCAGGCTTTCTGCAGCGCTTCATCCAAAGCCTCGGCCAAGGGTTGCGGCTGTGCCGGCTCCACCAGGATCGCGTAGCGTTCATCGCCGATGGCCTCCGGGATCCCACCCACTCGAGTGGCCACAATGGGTTTGGCGCAGGCCAGCGCCTCAAACAACACGGTGGGCCAGCCCTCGTTCAGGCTGGGCAGGCAAAAAAGATCGGCCGCATTCATCCACAGGGGGATCTCATCATGGGGCTTTTCGCCGCTGAACGTCACCTGCGCGGTGATCCCCAGCTTGGAGGCCTGAGCGGACAAGGCCTCCCTCTCTGATCCTCCTCCGACCAGGACCAGATGGAGATCCGGCCGCAGGCGCCTCAGCCGGCTGAAGGCGTCCAGCAGAAAGGTCACACCCTTTACCGGATAGAGATAGCCGACATAGAGGATGATTTTTTTATCCAGCGCCAGATGCAATTGTTGCCGGCATTCGTTCATCGGCTGCGGATAAAATTTCTCCAGATTGACGCCGTTGTTGATCAGAATCACCTTTTCTTCGATTCCGCACTGTTTCTGCAGGAACTGTTTTTCAGCCAGGGACACGGCGATCACCCGCTGGGCGTGGCGCAGGCCCCAGCGCACCAACGGACGGGTGGACCTGTTTGTTAAAAAACGGTAGGTGTCTGCGCCGTGGGAGGTGATCACCACCGGCTTGTGCAAACGCCGGCCGATCAGCGACGCGGCAAATCCGTCGGGCCACACGGCATGGCTGTGGATCAGATCGAAGGAAAGTTTTTTACAGCGTCGATACGCCACAAAAAAGTAAAACAGGCCCATGAGCACCTGGCCGTAGCCTTTGGGAAAAACCAGCCGGCGCGGATACTCGACGGTCAGACCGTTCACCAG
>JAKJDB010000394.1 GCA_022706175.1 Candidatus Zhuqueibacterota bacterium
TTAGCCGGACGATAAATACCGTAGAATTGATGGCAAGGAAAAGAGGTCACCATGGCCACCACGCGGCAGCGGGCTTTGGCCAGTGTCATCAACGCCGAGAGGCTGACCTTTTCCGTGCCGACGATCACCGCTCGTTTTCCCACCCGGCTGTTGAGGTGATGGACGAAATCCTGCAGGGACCCGGTGGTGAAGATCCCCTGAGACCGGCTGCCGGCCACCAGGCGCGCTGCCCGAGGCCGCTCACGGCAGCCGGTGGCGAGCAGGATCGCGCGGGCCTCGATCTCCTGCAGGCCGTCCGGGCCTGTGGCTAAACAGGTCAACGGGCCGGTCCAGTCAATCACCGTCGTCTGAGTGAGCAACTCCACCTGCTGTTTTTTCGCGTCCGCAACCCAGGCGGCCGCATATCCCGGTCCGGTCTTCAGCCTGTGGCGATCCAGAATGCCGAAACCGGTGTGATGACAAAAACGCGGCATGCCGCCGGCAACAGGGTCGCGCTCCAGGACCAGGAGGTCGGCCACGCCTAACCGTTTCAATGCAACCGCTGCAGCCAGACCAGCCGGTCCGGCGCCGATGATCAGAACTTCAGTTTTCCGCTGTTTCATGCTACTCCTTGTATCCAATAAGCGAAGCCGGTTTGACGCCGAGATGATCGGCCAGCATTTTGCTGACATCCGCATGGCAGTGAAAGCCCTGGCACCGGCCCTGCATGCAACGGGTCCGCCGGCGCAGACCGTCCAGCGTCGTGGCCGGAACGGCGGAGTTCAACGCATCTCTGATCTCTCCGGCTGTCACCCGTTCACAATGACAGACAATGCGGCCATAGTCCGGATCCGCGGCGATGGCGGATTCGGAGCGATAGGGCCTTTCCTGCGCCTCCCCCAAAGGAGGCAGATGGACGTTCTGGTATTCCGCCTTGGGTTGCAACGCCACCCCCATCTCCTCCAGCAGACCTTGAACATATTCAGCAATGCCCAAAGAGGCGGAGATGCCGGTGGAGCGGATGCCGCCCACACAGATGTAGCGTTGTTCGGCAGAGGGAAAAATCTGATAATCGCTGTGCTCTGTGGCGGCGCGCAGTCCGGCGTAGGTGGCGGTCACCTCCTCGGTCATCAGGGGCGTAAGAATCGCTTCGCCTTTTTTCCAGAGGAAATCCAATCCCTCGTTGGAAGTCCCTTTCTGCGTCTTGTCATTCAGGTCCTCGGCCGTGGGCCCCAGCATGACGTTGCCGTAAACCGTGGGGCTGATCAGCACCCCCTTGGTTTTCCCTGTGGGAATCGGCAGCAGCACATGGTTGACCAACGGCCGAGCGAATTTGTCGAAAACAATCAATTCGCCTCGTCTCGGGGTGACGGTGAAGCGGGTGTAGCCGTAGAGCCGGTCGATCTCATCCGAGTACAGCCCCGCAGCGTTGATGACATAACGGCAGGCCAGTGATCCGGCCGGGCCGGATAAAACGTGAGTAGCTCCCTCGCCGGCGGCAACGGATTTAACCGGAAATCCAAACCGCAGCGCCACCCCGTTGGCGGCCGCCTCAGTAGCCATGGCCAGCGGCAGGCCGTAGGTGCAGATGATCGATTCACCCGGCACCATCAAACCACCCAAAGCGCCGGCGTTGAGACGCGGTTCCAGTTCATACACCTGGTCGACGCTGAGCAGATGAACATCGCGCACGCCGTTCTCATGCGCCTTGGCCAGCAGGCCGGGAAGGGCGTTGAATTGATCTTCATTCCAGGCGACCAGCACCGCGCCGCTTCGTTCATGGGCGATGCCGGCCTGCGGCACATAGTCTTCGAGCAGATGATAGCTCCGAGTCAGCAGACGTGCTTCCAGCGTTCCCGGTTTGGCGTCAAAGCCGGTGTGCCAGATGGCGGTGCTGGCTTTGCTGGTGCCCATGCCGAGATCCGGTTCGGCATCGACCAACACGCACTGCAGGTTGTATCGGCAGAGCTGGCGTGCGATCGCGCATCCGACCACGCCGGCGCCGATAATGGCGACATCATAAGGTTTCATAGGCGGTTTTCCGTTCATCATGAGAGCATCTCACGGTATGGTTGTCTATACAAGTGACTGGAATAACGTATCACTTTTTTTTTTCACTGTCAAGCCCTTTTTCCATCCAGCGGAGGCGGGTCATTCGAAGGCCGTGGCGGGGATCTCCTGCCGGGAGAAATGCGGCCCTTCCCAGAAGACCAGTAAATCCTGACCGCCGCCGTTCTGAAAATAGCGCACTTCGAGCAGATGCCGGCCGGGCTGGAGTTCGATCTTGCCGGACTCTTCCGAATAGCCGTGGGGAAAATCATTGCTGACGACCTCGCGGCCATCGACATAGAGACGGCTGCCGTCGTTGGAACCGGTGTAAAAGGTGTATACCCCCGGTTCGCGGATGAAGAGAATGGCGAGAAATTGCAGCGCGTAATGATCTTGATTGGTCTCGATGTCCTGCAGCCGAATGCGCGTCACCGACTCGGTGCGGTCCGGCGTCAGGTGAAAAAAATCGGGCAGTGCGCGCCAGCGGCCGACAAAATAGTTCACCCGCACCCCCTTTTCCATCATGCAGGGTTTGAAAGCGGCGCTTGCTGTTGCGCTCTTTTCATAGCCCTCCTTAAAGGCCGCCGCACGCACCGTCGTCTCCCGGTCGATGACGAACGGGCCCTCATAGCGCGGTGCACGCTGATCCGGCTCGCTGCCGTCCAAGGTGTAATGGATGGCTGCGCCCTTTGTGGCGGCGCTCAGCGTGATCCGGCAGGTCTGATAAAAATAGGTGTTGGCAGGCGTGATTCGCGGCGCATCGACGACCAGCTGTGAAAAAGACCGTTCCGTCACCCGGCTGCGGCCGTACGGCTTCAAGACTGCGACCGCACGCACGCTGGCATTGCCGATGAGGGGGAACGGCTGCGTGTAGGCGGCTGTGGGGGACGGCGCAGAAGGCTGAACGCCATAGCGGATTTCCGTACGCGGCAGATTCGAGGTGATCAGAACCTGTCCGCGGTCATCGCGGGTGATGAACGGCTCCGACACCAGCGGCCGCTCTGCGCGCGCCCATTCAGCCGGTCTGGCGTCGCCCTCCCATGGCCGCAGCCAGTAGGAGAACGCATAGGGTCGCGGATCCACCGCATACTGATTGAGCAAAAAGTCCGTATCCTCGCGTTTGACCGCGTCCACCCCATTGCCTACGCCACGCTGACGGACATCCAGATGCAGGACGACGAAATCCCGCGCCTGCAGGTGGTTCAAATGGGTTGCTTTTTCCAGATCCCCCGTTGTATAGGGCAGAGCAGTCATAGCCAGCGGTTCACCGCGGGCGACGATCAGCAGACCGGCCTGCTGTTTGTTTTCCAGCGTCAACCAGCGCACATCCTGTTTGGCGGCGTTGTCCTGGGGCACGCCATAGGGCACGTACTGATCCGCCACTGTGCTGCGATAGCGGCCCAGCGCAGCGCCGGATTTTCGATCAGGATAATTCTCGTGCGGGCCGCGACCGAAATATTCCAGCGTGTTCCATTCCGGGCGCAGACGCAGTTCAATGCCCACTCGAGCAAGCGTGGGCATCGGCCCGTGCGGATCCATTTGATGATCCACCAGCACACAGCCGTCCGCAGATACGGAAAAGGTGGTGTAAAAATCCACGGCACAGCCGGACGCGCCCTGGTAGAGGTGCTGAGTGTGAATCCGGACCACTCCATCGCCAGACTGCACCTCCAGATTGCACAACCTGGGGCACAACCGATCCAAGCCCGCTTCGCGCCAGAGCTGGGCCGTGGCGCCGTCGTTTTCGATGGGCGCACGATAGAGGTCGAGGCGAGGACCTCCGGCTGAATCCGGCGTCGAGTGCAGAAATTCCCGGCCATTAGCCTGATAGGAGACCAGCATCCCACTGGCCTGATC